>JBDIAG010000375.1:0-5187 GCA_039812305.1 Actinomycetales bacterium
ACCGCCTCGATGTCCACCTCCACCGGACGATTCCCGATCTTGACCTGCAGCCGCGGATACCCCTGCGCCACCCGGTCGGCCGCGATCTCGGCGGCATCGTCCGGAGCCGCGACCCCGATCGAGTAGTAGGACGGCACCCGCTCCGTCACCGCCCCGCCCAGCAGGTCCGCGACCCGCAGCCCCAACTTCTTGCCGAGCAGGTCGTAGGCGGCGATGTCGATCGCCGCCTTCGCGTAGCGATGTCCTTCCAGAAGCCCGTCCATCCGGCGATGGAGATTGAGGATCAGCGTCGGATCGCACCCGATGAGCCCCGGCGCCATCTCCGACAACGCCGCCCGGGCACCACTCGCGTGATGCGGCTGATAGGTCGGCCCCACCGGACAGGTCTCACCCCACCCGACCAGACCGTCGTCCGTCGTCACCCGCACCAGCGTGGAATCCAATTCGGAGACCTCGCTGCTGGAGATGCGATACGGCCCGCCGATGACCGGAAGGCGGTGGGAGTAGACGGCGATCTCGGCGATCTTCATTCAGTTCTCCTAGAAGTTGTTCCGACCCGATGAGTACCGCTCGGTCGTCCGATCACGAGCCACCCACGCACGCCGGCCACGTGACACCGGGTGGCACCCCGTCACGCGTCAAGACGTAGATCGCTCAACGGCTTGGAACAGCAGATGAGGATCTTGTTCTGGGCGATCTCCTTGGGACGGATCCCGCCGTTGTGTTGCATCTCCACTTCTCCGGAGAGCTTGACCGTCTTGCAGGTTCCGCACATCCCCTGACTGCAGGACGACGGCGGTCGCATACCGGCAGCGAAGGCCGCGTCCAGAATGTGCTCGTCGGCACCGCAGGTGATCGTGCGCCCGCTCCGGGCGAACTCGACGGAGAAGCCCGCCGGAGCCTCCTGCACGGCCCCGCCGCAGACGTCCGCGGATCCCAGTCCCGCCTCCTCGATCGTTGCCCGCACATCCGTCGCCGGAAGCCGATCGAAGTTGAAGCTCTCCTCGTGATAGCGGCTGAAATCGTAGTCCCGGGCCTCGAGCAGACGGCGGACCGAGGCCATGTACGGGGCCGGCCCGCAGACGAACGTCCGCCGTTCGGCAAGATCGGGCACGAGCGTCTCCAGCATGGACGTGGAGAGCCGCCCGCGCAGGCCCGGCCAGCGATCCGCCGGGTAATCGTTCTCGCAGACGTGCACGACGCGGACATTGGGAACCACGGATTCGATCGCGTCGAGTTCCCGGCGGAAGATGATGTCCGCGGGGGTACGCGCGCTGTGCACGAAGACGACGTCCGCGGACGACCCGAGATCGGCCATCGTCCGCGTCATCGACATCAACGGGGTGATGCCGCTGCCGGCCGAGAGGAAGAGGAACTTCGGCGGCTTCTCCGCCGTCAGCTCGTGGACGACCGCCTCGGCCGGCAGTGTGAAGGAGCCCAGCGGAGCCAGCACCGGCACGGTGGAACCCGGCACCAGGTTGTCGTGCAGCCAGTTCGAGACCGGTCCCCCCGGAACGCGTTTCACCGTGATGGAAAGACGCAGCGGACGCGTCGGCGGCGACGAGACGGTATAGCACCGAGTGAGGGCGACGCCGTCGATCTCCAATTGCAGGGTGACGAACTGTCCGGCGTCGAATTCGAAGTACCGTCCCTGCGGTGCCGCGAAGACGAACGACTTGACGTCGTGCGTGATCTCCTGCACCTGACAGCAACGCAATTCGACCAGGTCTGATTCGGCCCAGCATTCCTCGGCCACAGCCGAGGAGGTCCGGCTGTCCAGTGAGGTCATGATCTGTCTTCCGATTCGGGGTGGATTCGGGCGAGGGTCGGATCAGGCGGAGAGGTGCTGCCGAAGGCGCTTGATGTACCAGTTCACGAACGCCTCGCAGTCATCCTCCACCATCGAATACGGGCCGGGTCCGTAGCCGCCGTCGGCGACACCGCGCTGCGTGCGCTCGACCAATACCCGGTCTTCGTCGTTGGTCGCCCGCCAGACGAGACTCATCGCCTCCACGTCGTAGTCGACCCCCTCGACCGCGTCCGGATGCACCAGCCAGATGCTGCGGACCAGCGTCTGGTCCGGCGCGATCGGCAGGACGAAGAAGACAACCGCGTGATCACTGAGGAAGTGGAACCACGAGTTCGGCTGGAAATGCATGCTCAGATCGCCGAACTTCGGATCGGCGATCGAGCCCATCAGTTTCGTGCAGACCGGCGCGCCGTCGACACCGAAGGACGAACCGTGGCCGTCCAGCGGAGCGTGGCTGATCTGGAAGCCGGTCGGCCGGTTGTCCAGTTCCCGCCGGGCCTCGGCGGGGAAGCCGATCTTGGCGCGGGCTTCGTCCAAGGCGGCCTCGGCGGCCTGGAAGCGCTCGTACACCGGCCGGAGCCGGGGTGTGATGTCGGCTTCGGTGTAGCCGAACAGCGGAAAGTACGCGGTGATCAGTTCCGGGTGAGCACCGTCGCAGTGGTGGCATTCCCGGTTGTTCTCCATCGTCAGTTTCCAGTTGCCGCTCTCGACGATGTCGGTCTGGAAGGCGACCTTCGCATTCGCCAGGTCGAACGGCGTCAGATACGGCTCGATGAACTCGGCCGCCTCGTCGAAATCCGTGGGCGGCTCGTCGGCCAGGCAGATGAAGATCAGCCCCGCCAGCGTGCGCACGTGCACCGGACGCAGACCGAACTGACTGCGGTCGAAGGTCGGCGGCTGGGACTCGGCGAAGATGAGGTCGCCGTCCGCCCGGTAGGTCCACTGGTGGTACGGACACACGATGTTGCCGACGGAACCGCAGGGCTCCTCCAGCAGCCGGGCGCCCCGGTGCCGGCAGACGTTGTGGAAGGCCCGGATCTCCTCGTCGTCGTCGCGCACCACGATCACCGAGTGGGGGCCGATGTTGACGGTGATGAAGTCCCCGGCATCGGGCAACTCCGCCTCGGTGCCGCAGAACAGCCAGTGCCTGGTGAAGATCGCCTCGATGTCGAGATCGAACACCTCGCGGCTCGTGTAGAAGGGCGCCTCGAGGCTGTACCCCACCTGTCGACGGTCGACGAGGGAGGCCAGGTCGAGGGCGTTCCTCTCGGCGATGGAATGAGTCACGGTGCTACTCCCAACCCTATGACCCGGGCGATGGCCGGCGTAGCGGTCAATCCCGACGGAAAAGCTGTCGATGTGTTTCACAGAACAGAACAACGCTGTTCTGCGAGACAAGCATCAGGGCTGCGGGCAAGCGTTGTCAACGGGTCCGTTAACACCGGCTTCACGGTCGCCGGCGACCGGATTACCGCCCGCCCCGGCGATGGCGCCGGGAGCTCAGGCCCGTCGCACCTCAGCCAGGCTTGGGAAAGCCGTTCAGCTCGGAGATGGCCGCCGCCGCGGCCTTCACCTGCTCGGCCACGTCCGGAATGCTCTCGCCATTGATGCGGAAGTTCGGGCCCGAGATCGTCAGAGCCGCCACCACCTCACGGTCGAGGTTGCGGATCGGGGCGGCCACGGCCGCCAGCCCGATCTCGTGCTCCTCGAGACTGCTCGCGTAGCCCTGCTCGGCGACCGACTCGAGCTCGCGCTCCAATGCGGACGGATCCACGATCGTATGGACGGTGAAGCGCTCCAGACCGCCGGCCAGAGTGGTTCGCAGGTCGGCCAGCGGCATGTAGGCCAGGAACACCTTCCCCGCGGCCGTGGCGTGCACCGGGGACCTCTGCCCCACCCAGTTCACGGTCGTGACCGAGGCCGAGCCGATCACCTGGTCGATGCTGACCACGCTCTGCCCGTCGTAGATCGCGATGTTCACCGTCTCGCCCACGGTCTCGGCCAGCTCCTGGCAGATCGGCCGGCTGGTGACCGACAGGTCGTGTTTGCGGGTCGCGCCGGCGGCCAGCTGCACGACCCCATAGCCGAGCTGGTACCGACCGCGACTGGAGGTCTGCTCGACGAGGCCCCGGGCCTCCAGCGTGGAGAGGAGGCGGAAGACCGTCGACTTGTGCGTGCCCAGCGCGGCCCCGATTTCGGTGACGCCGCTCGCGCCTCGCTGCGCCAGAACCTGCAGGATCGAGATCGCTCGGTCGACGGATTGAATGGAACCGTCCCGCCCCTCGCGATTGTTCACCATGGAGAAACCGTAACCGGTGCTGCGTCAAGGAGCGGTGAGAGCAAGCAGATTGCGTACCCTGGCCCGGTGCAGATCCTGTCGATCCAGTCGTCGGTGGCGTACGGTCACGCGGGCAATTCCTCAGCCACGTTCACCCTGCAGCGGCTGGGGCATCAGGTCTGGAGCGTCCACACCGTCCATTTCTCCAACCACACCGGGTACGGAGCCTGGCGCGGCCCGGTGCTCGACCCGGCGGACGTCGCCGAGGTGATCACCGGCATCGAGGAGCGCGGGGTCTTCGCCGACTGCGACGCGGTGCTGTCGGGCTATCAGGGAGCGGAGTCGGTCGGCGGGGTGATCCTGGACGCGGTCGGCCGGGTGAAACAGGCCAATCCCGGGGCCGTCTACTGCTGCGATCCGGTGATGGGCGATGTCGGGCGCGGCTTCTTCGTGCGGCCGGGGATCCCGGAGTTCATGCGCGACACGGTGGTGCCGCAGGCTGACATCGTTACTCCGAACCAGTTCGAGCTGGAGTATCTGGTCGGGGCGGAGGAGGGGAGTCTTCGCACCGATCTCCAGGTGCTCGACGCCGCGCGCGCCCTGATCCAGGCCGGTCCGGGCACGGTTCTGGTCACCTCGGTGCTCACCGACTTCACCGCGAACGACACCATCGAGATGATGGCCGTCACCGAGGAGGCCGCCTGGCGGGTGCAGACCCCGCGGCTCCCGCTCTCGGTGAACGGGGCCGGCGACGCCACCGCGGCGATGTTCTGCGCGCACACCCTCAGCGACGGGCCGAAGGTCGCCCTGGAGCGGACCGCGGCCAGCATCTACGGCATCCTCAAGGTCACCGCCGAGGCCGGGAGCCGCGAGATCGCGCTGATTCCAGCCCAACTCGAGCTCGTCGAGCCGTCCTACACGGTGACCGCCACCCAGCTCGCCTAGCCCGGCCGGCGCCGGCCTCGTGTTCTGTCACGGCCAGTCCGGATGTGGGCCCGCCGGTGACAGAACGCAGGCGGGCGACCAGGTCAAGGACGGGTAACGAAGACGCTCTCGCCTAGCGAGCCATCCGAAACTTCGGGATAGTGCCCATTGCGGG
>JBDIAG010000376.1:0-5187 GCA_039812305.1 Actinomycetales bacterium
GCGCTGAAGGCCTTCACCACCGTGTCGCTCGACTTCGCCAGCGTGCTGGTGCCGCCCCCGGTGGGCCAGTCGGGCACGCCGACCCAGGTGCACCTCTTCGGCACCCCGGGTCAGGATCGTTTCGAGTTCATGTGGCGCGTGCTCGCCAAGGGCATGCGCGGCTACGTCGTCCTCGTCGACACCTCGCGCCAGTTCAGCGTGGACGACGCCCGCCTGATCCTCGGACGGTTCCGGGAGATCTCCCCGGGCACCCCCTTCGTGGTGGGGGTCAGCCGGTGGACCGGCAAGGGTGAACCCGACAAGTTGGCTCGTTACCTCGGCGTCGATCCGTCCCAGCTGCTGGAGCTGATGCACGAGGTCGACGTGCGCGAAGAGGCCCAGTCGATGGAGCTGCTGCAGTTCCTGCTGGCCCGCATCGCGACCGAACCCATTCTCGTGCACTGATGATTGCCATTCTGGAAAGGCAAGACCCGTGATTGTCCGCCAACACGCGCAGAAGCTCTCGAACTCGCTGCATCGAGAGTTCCCGCTGGTGCGTCGCGTGCTCCTCGCCCGGACCGACGGTCTGTTGTTCTTCGACGACCAGGAGTCCGACGACGGCCACGCCGCCGCCGCGGTCGCCGCTGCCATGCTCGGTCTGGGCCAGCACGTCTCCCAGACCCACCAGCACGGCGAGCTCCAGAGTGCGATCGTCCGTTCCCACGACGGCGCGATGATCGTCTACGCCGCCGGCACCGACCACGTGCTGGCCATCTACTCCGCCCCCGACATCAACCTCATCCTGCTCGACCGGGTCACCCGCAAGCTCGTCGGTGAGCTGAAGGAGGCCGACGCCGGATCCGTCCGGATGGTCGACGCCGGCTGACCACAATCCATCCAGGCCCGGTCCCGCTGCGAGCGGGCCGGGCCTCGGTGTCTCCGGCCCCGCCGGAGGCGTTCCGGCAGCGCACGCGCGTATCCGGGTCTGGCGTGACAGAACGCGGCAGGATGACCCGCGTACCCTGTGGCAGTGCCTCAGCAGTCCCCAGCGCAGCCGTCCGCCGAGATCGCCGACCTTCCCGCACCGGACGAAGCGCCCGGTCCGAGGGTCGAACCGATCGCTCTCGTCGACGGCCGGATCGATCCGGACGATCTGCGTCTGGCGCTGGCCGTGATGGCCCGGGTCGAGGAGCTGCCGCCCGAGCATGCCGACGCGGTCACCGTCCGCCGGGCCACCGCCCGGATCTACAAGACCTACAAGCAGCGTCGCCGCCAGGAGCGACGGCTCTCCATCAAGGAGAACGACGCGGCGGTGCTCGCCGCCACCGCCACCGGCTCCCCGCAGCGGATCGACGACGAGACGGCGGGTATCCCCCTGGTCTCGTCGGCGGCCGGCGCCAGCGCGGGTGAGTACCTCAAGGCCCGGCCCTGCTACATCTGCAAGCAGCCCTACACCCGGGTCGACGCCTTCTACCACCAGCTCTGCCCGTCCTGCGCCGAGCTGAACCACGCCAAGCGGGTCGCCCGCACCGACCTGACCGGTCGCCGGGCCCTCCTCACCGGGGGACGGGCGAAGATCGGCATGTACATCGCGCTGCGGCTGCTGCGCGACGCCGCCGACGCGACCATCACCACCCGGTTCCCCAAGGACGCCGCCCGCCGGTTCGCGGCCATGCCGGACGCCGGCGACTGGCTGCACCGCCTGCACATCGTCGGGATCGACCTGCGCGACCCGGCGCAGGTGGTGGCGCTCGCCGACACCGTGGCCGCGGGCGGGCCGCTCGACATCATCGTCAACAACGCCTGCCAGACGGTCCGCCGCACCCCGGGCGCCTACTCGGCGCTGGTCACCGCCGAGTCCGAGCCGCTGCCGGCGGGGCCGCTGCCCGAGCTGGTGACCTTCGACCGGATCTCCGAGGCGCACCCGGCCGCCCTGGCCGGATCGCTCTCCAGCCATCCCGTCCCGCACCCGACCGCGGGCGCCCCCGAAGGCAGTGAGCTGACCCGGATGGCCCTGGTCGCCGGATCGGCGTCGCTGCAGCGGCACGAGGACGGGACCGCGGTGGACGCCGGTGGGCTGCTCCCCGACGTCACCTCGATCAACTCCTGGACGCAGGTCGTCGACCAGGTCGACCCGATGGAGCTGCTCGAGGTGCAGCTGTGCAACCAGACCGCGCCGTTCATCCTCATCTCCCGGCTGCGACCGGCGATGGCCGCCAGCCCGGCCCGGCGCACGTACGTGGTCAACGTGTCCGCGATGGAGGGCGTCTTCGGCCGCGGCTACAAGGGTCCCGGCCATCCGCACACGAACATGGCCAAGGCCGCGCTCAACATGCTGACCCGCACCTCCGCCGCCGAGATGCTCGCCACCGACGGGATCCTGATGACCGCGGTCGACACCGGCTGGATCACCGACGAGCGCCCGCACACCACCAAGATCCGGCTGGCGCAGGAGGGCTTCCACGCCCCGCTGGACCTGGTGGACGGCGCCGCCCGCGTCTACGACCCGATCGTGCAGGGCGAGATGGGCAACGACCTGTATGGGTGTTTTCTCAAGGATTACGCGCCGTCCCGCTGGTGATCGGCGTATCCGGAGAAGCTGTGGAGAGCCTGAGTCAGGGTCGGGTAAGGGTTGTACCGGGGTATCGGGATCCGGATCCGCGAGTAACAATGCAAGGGTGAGTAAACGCGGACGCGCACGGGCACGGTGGCTGGCTCCGATAGCGGCGACGGGAGTCGTCGTGGGCGGGGTGGCCCTGGCTCAATCGGCCGACGCCAGCACACCCCTGCCGGCACGCTCCGCCGAACAGCTGCTGGTCGATCTGCAGACCGCGCCGTCCACCCCGATCTCCGGCACGATCACCGACTCCGTGGATCTCGGCCTCCCCGAGTTGCCGTCCTCGATGACCTCCGGCTCCCAGGAGGGCTCGCCGGCGACCCTGCTCAGCGGCGACCACACCTGGCGCGTCTGGTCCGACGGCAAGACGAAGTCCAGGCTGTCCCTGCTGGCGGATCAGAGCGAGACGAACATCGTCCGCAATGGCGACCAGGTGTGGCAGTGGTCGAGCGCGAGCCAGACCGCCACGCACTTCACCATCGATCCCGAGGCGAAGAAGGCGCACCCGCAGTCGCCGGACGAGGTCGTCCCGCGGACGCCGTCCGAGGCGGCCCAGTGGGCGCTGCAGAAGATCGACCCGACCACCGAGGTCTCGACCGCCGGCACCGCCACGGTCGCCGGGCGCCCCGCCTACGAGCTGGTGCTGACGCCGCGCGACACCGCGAGCCGGGTGGCCTCGGTTCGCCTCGCGGTCGATTCGGAGAAGAAGGTGCCGCTGCGCGTCCAGGTGTTCTCCACCAAGACCACGGCGAGCGCGATCGACATCGGCTTCAGCTCGGTGAGCTTCCAGCAGCCGGCCGCCAGTGTCTTCGACTTCACCCCGCCGCCCGGCGCCAAGGTCCTCGAGCCTGACAAGTCCGACAAGCCTGAGTCCGGGCACGGGGATGCGACGACTCCGGACGAACAAGCCGAGCCGACCGTGACCGGCACCGGTTGGACGTCGGTCGTCTCCGGTCGTGTGCCGGACGAGCCCGGCCAGAAGGCCGAGCACGGCAAGCAGGACGCCGCGCACCAGGGCGAGTCCGGCGAGGCGCAGCAGTTCGCCGAGCTCTTCCCGCAGGTCTCCGGGAGCTGGGGCACCGGCCGGGTCCTCGACGGCACCCTGATCTCGATCGTGATCACGGACGACGGTCGCTACGCGGCCGGAGCCGTCGCTCCGAGCGCGCTGTACGCGGCGCTGCCGCCCGCCTGACCGCTCGATGAGCGAGCTGAGCGTCCGAACCACCAATCTGCGCAAGGCGTTCGGCCATCGTGACGCGGTCGCCGGCATCGATCTCGCCGTCCCCACCGGCAGCGTCTTCGGCTTCCTCGGCCCGAACGGATCGGGCAAGACGACGACGATCAGGATGCTGCTCGGTCTCATCTCGCCCACCGAAGGCGCCTGCGAGCTCCTGGGGGAGCCGATTCCGGACAAGGCCACCAGCGTCCTCCCGAAGGTGGGCGCTCTGGTCGAAGGGCCGGCGTTCCACCCGTATCTGTCCGGCCGGGCCAATCTGACCAGGCTGGACGCCGCGGACCTCCGCGCGAACCGGCGGACGAGCGGACGGCGCATCGACGAGGCACTCGAACGTGTCGGCCTCACCGCCGCCGCCGGCAAGCGCTACCGCGCCTACTCCCTCGGCATGAAACAACGCCTGGCGATCGCCGCCGCCCTGCTGGCGCCGCGCGAACTGCTCGTGCTCGACGAGCCGACCAACGGGCTCGACCCGCAGGGCACCCGGGAGGTGCGCCACCTGGTCAGCTCGCTGGCGGGCGACGGCACCACGGTCCTGCTGTCCACCCACCTGCTGTCCGAGGTCGAGCAGATCTGTACCCACGCCGGCGTGATGAGCGCCGGACGGATCGTCGCCCAGGGCAGCCTGGACGAACTGCGCGCCCGGCGCGCCGCTCGCTTCGTCGTCACGACCTCCGCGCCCGAGGCCGCGGCCGAGGTCCTCCGCCGGCTGGGATGCGCCGACGTCACCGTCGCGGCCGGTCAGGCCTCGGCGGAAGCGGGCGATCTGGCACCCGAGCCCGTCGTCGCCGCGCTCGTCGCGGCCGGCGTCGGTGTCGCCGGCTTCGCGGTCTCCTCGGCCAGCCTGGAGGACGTCTTCGTCGAGCTCACCGGAGAGGGGTTCGGCGTCCGTGGGTAGGTTCTTCGTCGCCGAGCTGCGACTGCTCGCCGGCCGGCGGCGCAATCAGATCGCCTTTCTCGGGCTGGCGGCCGTACCGGTCATCATCGCCGTCGCGATCTACCTCGACCGGCCGAGGGACGGCGGGCCACCGGGCAACGCCGGCGATCCTGATCACTGCCGACCGCAGCCGGCGCGTACGGGATGAAGCACGGACGGATGGAATGTAAGCGCCTCAGCAACGAGGCCTCCCCATTGACGGAAAGGCCCGTGACAGGACGTTCGCGGCGCCAGCTTGGCGCCTATTAGCCTCGAAGGCCAGCCGACTAGGAAATCCGCGTCGGCCCCGGCGCCTACCGGAGGCGGTAAAGCACGCGCACTCCGAGACGGCATGGATTGCTGCAACGGCCGGTCGGGGCCGATGGGCATTGCGCAAGGACTGACGTCGAGTCGCCGCTTGCTGGCCGTCCTAGATGCTAT
>JBDIAG010000377.1:0-5180 GCA_039812305.1 Actinomycetales bacterium
TCGGCGGCCAGTGGACGCAGACGCGGCCAGACCGTGGCCGGCCGCGGGCCGTCCGGCAGCTCGATCCGGACCGGTTCGCGACGCATCGGCGAGGCCAGCGGCGACAGTGCGGTGGCCAGCCGCAGTCGCCCGGTCAGTCGCTCCGACGCCTGCCCGGCCTTCGGCGATCCGGCCGCGGCGTGGAGTTTGACCACACACTCGGGACCGATCAGGATGATCGCGCCGGAACGCGACCTGACGACGTCCGGGGCAGCGCCGAGATCGACGCCGAGCGCCGAGGCGGCGAGCATGCCCAGGTTGCTCATCGATCGCGGTGGATCGGGTCGTGACCCGAGGTCGGGCGTGTCGGGGCCGGTCTGCGTTGACCGTCCGGATTGACATCGGTAACCTTGAGCTTGCGCTCGCGCGTGGCCTTGGCCTGTCTGTTATGATCCATTCGTCTCTCTCGGCAGATGCGGGACCTCCTGCATCAACGCTGAGTCTGGTCCTCCGGGCCGGGCTCATGGGCATTTCACAACCGGCTCCGGCCTCGTTCCGGGCGTACCGACATCCGTCGGGGCCCGCAAGGCCCCCCGAGTAAATGCCCACCAGGAGCCACTCCTACATGACAAGCACCAGTGTTCCTCAGGTCGCGATCAACGACATCGGCACCGCCGAGGACTTCCTGGCCGCGATCGACGGCACGATCAAGTACTTCAACGACGGCGACATCGTCGCCGGCACGATCGTGAAGGTCGACCGCGACGAGGTTCTCCTCGACATCGGCTACAAGACCGAGGGTGTCATCCCCTCCCGCGAACTGAGCATCAAGCACGACGTCGACCCGTCCCAGGTGGTCAACGTCGGCGACGAGGTGGAAGCCCTCGTCCTCCAGAAGGAGGACAAGGAAGGCCGCCTCATCCTGTCCAAGAAGCGCGCCCAGTACGAGCGCGCCTGGGGCACCATCGAGAAGATCAAGGAGGAGGACGGCGTCGTCGAGGGCACCGTCATCGAGGTCGTCAAGGGTGGTCTCATCCTCGACATCGGCCTGCGTGGCTTCCTGCCCGCCTCCCTGGTCGAGATGCGCCGGGTCCGCGACCTTCAGCCGTACGTCGGCCAGAAGGTCGAGGCCAAGATCATCGAGCTCGACAAGAACCGCAACAACGTCGTGCTCTCTCGCCGGGCGTGGCTGGAGCAGACCCAGTCCACCGTGCGGATCAACTTCCTCAACACCCTGCAGAAGGGTCAGGTCCGCTCCGGCGTCGTCTCCTCGATCGTCAACTTCGGTGCGTTCGTCGACCTCGGTGGGGTGGACGGCCTGGTGCACGTCTCCGAGCTCTCCTGGAAGCACATCGACCACCCGTCCGAGGTCGTCGAGGTCGGCCAGGAGGTCACCGTCGAGGTGCTCGACGTCGACATGGACCGCGAGCGGGTCTCGTTGTCGCTCAAGGCGACCCAGGAAGACCCGTGGCAGCACTTCGCCCGTACCCACGCGATCGGCCAGGTCGTGCCGGGTAAGGTCACCAAGCTGGTGCCGTTCGGTGCGTTCGTGCGCGTCGAGGAGGGCATCGAGGGCTTGGTGCACATCTCCGAGCTCGCGGTGCGCCACGTCGAGATCCCCGAGCAGGTCGTGCAGGTGAACGACGACCTGTTCGTCAAGGTCATCGACATCGACCTCGAGCGTCGCCGGATCTCGCTGTCGCTCAAGCAGGCCAACGAGGGCGTCGACGCCGAGTCGGAGGACTTCGACCCGTCGCTGTACGGCATGGCGCAGGAGTACGACGACCAGGGCAACTACAAGTACCCCGAGGGCTTCGACCCCGACACCCAGGAGTGGATGGAGGGCTTCGAGGCTCAGCGCGAGGAGTGGGAGCGGCAGTACGCCGAGGCCCACGCCCGCTGGGAGCAGCACAAGAAGCAGGTCGCCGAGGCCGACAAGGCCGAGGCGGAGGCCGGCGGCGCGCAGCCCGCGTCGGCGTCCTACTCCTCCGGTGCGCCGAGCGAGAGTTCGGCGCCGGCCGAGGGCACGCTGGCCTCGGACGAGGCGCTGGCCGCGCTTCGCGAGAAGCTCACCGGCGGCAACTGATCCCGCCCGGTTCGGCGGGCTGAATCAGTACCGCGAACCAACCGCACGCAGCGGGCGCATCCTCCAGGGTGCGCCCGCTGCGTCGTTTCTAGCCGCGATGAGCAGAATCCGCGCGGTGACACGGCACGACATCGGAATCCGTCGAAAACGCGATATGCCAACAAATCCATGCCCGTTTTGAGGCATCCACGGGCAATCCTGCGGTAGCCATCGGATTCGTTGTCATTCTGTGTCCGAATCTCTGTGTCGCAGTTCGAGGCTGACAGCGAAGCTGGTGTGTATTCTCGCTGCCCAGGCACGCTCCGAACCGGGGCCGTGGGCACGCGATCCGTGCGAAAGGTGAAATGATGCACCCCAACAAGAAGAAGATCCTGGCCGCCGCCGCGGTGGCGCTGGGATTGGCGGTAGCCGGTTGCGCCAACTCCACCGAGACGGGAGGCGGCGAAGGCAGTGGCGGTGGCGGAGGTGGCGGCAAGGTCGACCTCCCGGTGATCGACTCGATCGAGACGCCGTCCGACGCGGTGCTGCCGGCCGGAGATGGCAAGGCGACCTGTCCCGAGACCACGACGCTGGCCTACGTCGGCGCGATGACCGGGCCCAACGCTCAGTTGGGCATCAACATCTACAACGGCGTCCAGCAGGCCGTCGACGAGCACAACGCGGCCAACCCCAACTGTCAGGTGCAGTTCACGAAGCTCGACACCGAAGGCACCCCCGACAAGGCGCCCGGGCCGGTCACCCAGACGATCAACAACGCGAACGTTCTCGGTGTCATCGGCCTTCCCTTCTCCGGTGAGTCGAACGCGACCGGTCAGATCTTCGACCAGGGCGGGCTGGTGCACATCACGCCCTCGGCCACGAACCCCGACCTGGCCAAGAACGGCTGGAAGACCTTCTTCCGCGGCCTGGGCAACGACGCCGTCCAGGGCCCCGCGGCGGCCACCATGATGACGAGCATGCTCAAGGCCGAGACGGTCTACGTCGTCCAGGACGACTCCGACTACGGCATCGGCCTCGGCACGCAGACGTCCAACGCTCTCGGCGACAAGCTCGCCGGGACGGACAAGATCACCACCGGCCAGAAGGACTTCGGGGCCACCGTCTCCAAGATCATCAACGCCAAGCCCGACGCGGTCTTCTTCTCCGGGTACTTCGCCGAAGGCGCGCCGTTCACCCAGCAGCTGGTGCAGGGCGGCTACGAGGGTGCGATCGTCGCTCCCGACGGTGTGAAGGACAACGAGTTCGTCAAGCAGGCCGGCGATGCGTCCGAGGGCGTCTACTTCACCTGCCCGTGCATTCCGGGCGAACTGATCCCGACCTTCGCCGACGGCTACAAGAAGGTCAGCAACGGGACCGACCCCGGCACGTACTCGATCGAGGGCTACGACGCCGCGACGATCCTGCTCTCCGGAATCGACGCCGGCAACCAGGACCGGACCAAGCTGCTGGACTGGGTGAAGAGCTACGACAAGGACGGTCTCTCCAAGCATTACAAGTGGGACTCCACGGGTGAGCTCGAGGCTCCCGACGTCTACGGCTACAAGGTCGAGAAGGGTGCGATCGTGCCCGTCGGGAAGATCGAGGAATAGCCAGAGCGAGCAAGGGGAACACCCCCGATGACAGCAGGTGCCGCAGGGTAGCGACTAGGTCCCCCGCGGCACCTGCTGCATCTCAGCCACGTTCCGACACCCCACCGGAGATCACATGCCACACATCCTGCTGCAGGCGAGCTCGAGCTGGATCAGCTTCGACGTCCACGCCTTGGGGCAGAACTTCTGGTCGAGCACGATCGACGGCCTGACCTTCGGGTCGATCTACGCGCTCGTCGCACTCGGCTACACGCTGGTATACGGAGTTCTGAACCTCATCAACTTCGCCCACTCCGAAGTCTTCATCGTCGGGGCCTACGGCATCTCGTTCACGCTCGCGGCACTCGGCTTCGGCCCGTCCTTCCCGAATCTGGGCATCTTCGCGATCATCGTCGACCTCCTGCTCGCCGCAGTGGTCGGGATGATCTGTTCGGCGGCGACGGCCCTCATTCTGGAGCGGGTCGCCTACAAGCCGCTGCGGGACCGGGGGGCGCCGCGCCTGGCCTTCCTGATCACCGCGATCGGCGCCTCTTTCGTGATCCAGTACCTGATCTTCGTGTGGCGGGGCGCCAACCCTGAACGAAGCCGGATGACGGTCCGGCCGGTGCCCGTGTTCGACATCGGCGGCGTCATCATCAACGCGCAGCAGGTCATCATCATCATCGCCGCGTTCTCGATGATGATCGTCGTCGACCAGGTGATCAATCGGACGAAGCTGGGTAGAGGCATCCGGGCGGTCGCCCAGAATCCGGACACGGCGACCCTGATGGGTGTCAACAAGGAACGGATCATCATGATGACGTTCGTGCTGGGCGGCCTGCTGGCCGGTCTGGCCGCGCTCTTCTACACGATCAAGATCCCGTCGGGGGTCATCTACAACGGCGGCTTCATCCTCGGGATCAAGGCCTTCGCGGCGGCCGTGCTCGGCGGCATCGGCAACGTCCGCGGTGCCCTTCTGGGTGGGCTGGCGCTGGGTCTGATCAGCAACTACGGCCAGATCCTGCTGGGCAACGCCCAGTGGGCGGACGTGATCGCGTTCGTGGTCCTCGTCCTGGTCCTCGTGGTGCGGCCGTCCGGCCTGCTGGGGCAGTCTCTCGGACGGAGCAGGGCATGAACGCGTTCACGACGACCTGGGAGGTGACCCGATGACCAGCGGTCAGACACCGATGCCCGGGGCGAAGGCCAAGCAGCTGGAGATCGACCGGGAGACCAAGGTCAAGTCCGTACCGTCCTGGCGACGGCGCTGGGACGCGATGGCCCGCTGGCAGCAGTGGCTCGTGTTGCTCATCCCGCTGGTGTTCGTCTATGCGCTGCCGGTGTTGAATCCCCCGTTCATCACCACCGAGCCGGGATTCAACTTCCCGCTGGCGTGTTTCGAGATGGCGCGGTTCGCGCTGGTCGCCATCGGCCTCAACATCGTCGTCGGCTACGCCGGGCTGCTCGACCTCGGCTACGTGGCCTTCTTCGCGGTCGGCGCCTACACCGCGGCGCTGTTCACCTCGCCCAGCTCGCCCTATCTCCACATT
>JBDIAG010000378.1:0-5172 GCA_039812305.1 Actinomycetales bacterium
CCCGGTGCGCTCGAAGTCCCGCGGGTCTCGCGACCAGTTCCACGTGCGCTCGTCGATCGGCCACCAGCCCCGGTAGTTGGCGGCGGTGTCGCGGAAGCGGCCGGTGAGCCGGTGCGTGAGATATCCGGAGGCGGTGGTGATCCAGCGGACGTCCTCACCGACCTCCGGCGGGCCGTCCACGCGGGGGTCCATCCAGCTGAGCACCGGCTCGGCGAGGCTGCCGTCCTCGCGAAGGTAGCTGCGGCAGAAGCGGATCGAGCACAAGCCGATCGCCGTGACGTCGTCCAGCCGGCGACCGAAGGCGCGGCAGGCGGCGACGACGGAATGCCAGAGGTCGTCCTGCGGATGCACGACCTGCCCGGGCGACGGCGAGACGTAGGGCCGCAGCGGCACCCGGTGTTCCTCGAGGACGGTGCCCCGCAGGTCGAAGATCGCCACTTTCGTGCTCTGCGAGCCGTTGTCGATGGCGAGCACCAGCGGACCGCGGCCGGTCATGGCGCCAGCGGCCAGATGACGCCGGGGTTCATGATCCCCTGCGGGTCGAGAGTGGTCTTCAGCTGCTCGAGCAGCCAGTAGGACGACCCGTGCTCCTCGGCGGTCCAGGCCGTCCGGTACTTGCCGATGCCGTGGTGGTGCACCATCGACCCGCCGAGCCGGAGGGCCTCTTCCACGATGATCGCGTTGAGCGGCGCGTGGTACTGGGACAGCTCCTCGCGCGGCTCGCAGCGGATCCGGTAGTCGTAGACGAAGTACAGGTTGGTGCCGGTCTGGTAGCTGTGCGAGGAGTGCGCACCCAGCATCGTCAGATCGTCCACGTGCGCGAAATCGCTTCGGACCCGGGCCATCACCGCCTCGAAGAGCGGCACCACGCCCGACCAGCTGATCGAGACCTCGGTCGTGTACCCGAGGTGGTGGTCGGTGAGCATGGCCTGCTTCTCGGCCTCGATCCTGGCGGCGTCCCAGTTGAGACCCTCGAACCAGGCCCGGATCAGCCCGGGCTCGACCCTGGTGTGCGGCACCTGCGCCATCACCTGCTCGATCCCGGTCGCGGTGGCCGCGGCGAGCGGCTCGGGGCCCTCGGCCACGAAGATGACCACGTCCTTGCCGTCGTGGAAGTGGGCGAAATGCTGGTGCGCGTCCTGCACCGAGTACACCCGCGCCACCGAGGGCCGGTAGCCGGCGGTGATCACCTCGCGCAGGGCCCGCACGCCGGTGGCGAAGTCGTCCACGAGGAAGCCGAAGAACCGGAACGACTCCGGATAGTGGCGGAAGATCTTCACCGTGACCTCGGTGACGACGCAGAGGCCGCCCTCGTTGCCCAGGACCAGGTGTCGCAGGTCGGGTCCGGTGGACCGGCGCGGCACGTTCTTGATCCGGGCCACCCGGCCGTTGGGGAACACCGCCTCCACGCCCACCAGCAGGTCCTCGATGCCGCCGTACAGCGTCGAGAACTGGCCGATGGAGCGGGTGGCCACCAGACCGCCGAACTGCGCCAGCGGTTTCGACTGGGGCGAGTGCCCGGTGGTGAGCCCGCGCGCCCGCAGCTCGTCCTCGAACTTCTGCAGACCCACCCCGCACTGGACGGTGGCCTGCATGTTCTCCTCGTCGATCGACAGGACGGCGTCCAGCCGCGAGCAGTCGAGCACGATCGTGTGCTCGTCGACGACCTCCAGGCCGCCCTCGGTGGCCGTCCGGCCGGTGCGTGGGATGACCGACCAGCCGTGCTCGCGCGCGTGGTCGATGACCGCCACGACGTCGGCGGTGCTGCCGGCGTAGACGATCGCCAGCGGCAGCGGGCCGTCGAAGATGCCGTGCACGGCCGGGTATTTCTTGAACCGGTCGACGCTGGACGCACGTCGTTCCTCGAGGTCGGTGACCACATGAGCGGCCCCGACGATGCGAGCGAGGCCGTCGGGGTCGAATTGCTGGTCGCTCACCTGGCTGCCCTTCGGTTGCGGGGTCGCGTCGGAATCGAGCGGTCAACGGACAAGGTAGCCACCGTCCACGACCAGCACCTGGCCGTTCACGTAGTCGGACGCCGGGCTGGCGAGAAAGACGATCGCGCCCATCAGGTCGCCGGGGTCGCCCCAGCGCCCGGCCGGGATGTGCTCGACGATGCGCCGGTCGGCCTCGGCGTCCGCCCGGGTGGACGCGGTGATCGCGGTGGCGAAATAGCCCGGCGCCAGGGCGTTGACGCAGATACCGCGGCCCGCCAGCTCGTCGCAATAGGCTCGGGTGAACCCCACGATCCCCGCCTTGGACGCCGCGTACGCCGGCGACGACCGCCCGCCCAGGTAGGAGAAGAGCGAGGCGATGTTGATGATCTTGCCGTAGCCGCGCGCGCTCATCACCAGGCCGGCCTGGTGGGCGAGCTCGAAGGCGGCGGTGAGGTTCACGGCGAGCATCGGGTCCCACTGCGCACGGTCGAAGCTGTCGACGTCGGCCAGCACGCCGACGCCGGCCGAATTGACGAGGATGTCCAGGCCGCCGAAGCGGGTGACGCACTGCGCCACCGCCTCGGCGCACGCGCCCGGTGCCGTGAGGTCGAGCACGATCTCCTCGTAGCGGACGCCGCGCTCGCCGGCCAGCGTCGCTGTCGCGCCGTCGTCCGGCACCAGGCTCGCCACGAAGATGTCCGCGCCGGCGGCCGCCAGCGCCACCGAGAAGGCCCGGCCCAGGCCGGTGTTGCCGCCGGTGACCAACGCCGTCCGGCCGGCGAGCGAGAACGCGTCGAGACCGAACGCCGCCTGATCCACCGGCCTCAGGCCTGCCCGCGCCGGATGAGCCGGCCGGTCACGGCCTCGGTGATCGCGTCGCGGTCGAGCCCGTCGAGGATCTCGACGCCGTCCGCGCCGGAGACGAAGGCACCGTGGGTCGGTGTGTCATCCGGCGCGTCGGCGGTCATGCACTGCTCCTCACTGCCCCGGGGAAGTGCCCCGTCGGCGCGTCACTCGCCGGTCTGCACCTGCGAGCGGTCGCCGGACCATTCGGTGTGGAAGCTGCCCGGACGGTCGGTGCGCCGGTAGGTGTGCGCGCCGAAGAAGTCCCGCAGGCCCTGCACCAGCGCGGCCGGCAGGCGCTCGGCCCGCACGGTGTCGTAGTAGCCGAGCGCGGCGCTGAAGCCGGGCACCGGTACCCCGGCGGCGACCGCCAGCGACACCACCCGGCGCCAGCCGTCCTGGCTCTTGGCCAGCTCGGCCGACACCGACGGCGCGGCCAGCAGGGTGGCCAGCTGACCACCGGCGTACTCCGAGCGGATCCGCTCCAGCAGCTTGGCCCGGATGATGCAGCCGGCCCGCCAGATCTTGGCCACTTCGGCGACGTCGACGTTCCAGTCGTAGGTCAGGCTCGCGGTGCGGATCTGGTCGAGCCCCTGCGCGTAGGCGACCACCTTGGACGCCCACAGCGCGGCACGCACGTCCTCCACCAGCTGCTCGCGGTCGAGGTCGGACGGCAGCGAGCCGTCCGGGCCGGAGAGCGCCTTGAGGGCGGCCGACCGCAGGTCGACGTGCCCGGACGTGGAGCGGGCGAACACCGACTCGGCGATCGCGTTCACCGGCACGCCGAGCTCCAGGGCGGACTGGACGGTCCAGCGGCCGGTGCCCTTCTGCTCGGCCTCGTCGACGATCACCTCAACCAGCGGCCTGCCACTGTCCGCGTCGATCTGGTCGAGCACCTCGGAGGTGATCTCGATGAGGTAGGAGTCCAGGTCACCGGTGTTCCAGGTGCGGAAGACGTCGGCGATCTCGCCCGCGGTCAGCCCGGCGGCCTTGAGCAGGTCGTAGGACTCCGCGATGAACTGCATGTCGGCGTACTCGATGCCGTTGTGCACCATCTTGACGAAGTGACCGGCACCATCCGGACCCATGTACGCGCAGCAGGCCTCGCCGTCGTACTTCGCAGAGATGGTCTCGAGGATCGGCCCGAGCGCCTCGTAGGACTCCTTCGACCCGCCCGGCATCATGGACGGCCCCTCCAGCGCGCCGAGCTCGCCACCGGAGATGCCGGTGCCGACGAAGTACAGGTTGACGCCGCGCAGGTTCTTCTCCCGGCGGCGGGTGTCCTCGTAGTGGGCGTTGCCGCCGTCCACCACGATGTCGCCCTCCTCCAGCAGCGGGACGAGGGAGTCGATCACCGCGTCGGTGCCCTTGCCGGCCTGCACCATGATCACGACGCGACGCGGCCGCTTCAGGGAGGCGACGAAGTCCGCGAGCTCGGCCGAGGGGACGAAGTCGCCCTCGCTGCCGTGGGCCGCCATCAGTTCGTCGGTCTTGGCCGTGGTGCGGTTGTACAAAGCCACCGTGTAGCCGTTGCGGGCCATGTTGCGGGCGAGGTTGCTGCCCATCACGGCGAGGCCGACGACTCCCACGTCTGCGGTGGCGGTGCTGGTCTGGCTGGTCATCCTGCTCCTTCTGGACTCGATGCGTCGATACGGGTGTGGAGACTGACAGACACGCTATCGAGACGGCCGGAGTTACGGCCGGTACGGTCGCCCCCGAGTGCGGCGCGTGCCCCTCGACCGCGACAACCGGGGGCGCGACCGCCGGTCACGTGGACTCGCCCCTGATGGTTGACTGGACGCGCCCTGATGGGGGACCTATTCGGGAGATTTGTCCGCCTGGGGCCGGGGGGGTGCGAGACGACCCCTCTGCTCTGGCACTGCCCCACCGGACGGAGCACTGCCAGAGCCGGCCATCGCCGCAGCACGCGGGAGATGTCCAAAAAGCGGCAGATAGTGGGCTTCGGGCGTCCACGGGAAGGCCCGATGCTCGCCGCCTCTGTCAGTGTTGGCTGAATTGCGCCCCCGGATGCCGCGTCGAGCAGCCGGCTGTGTGCGCGTTGACCGGGTATGTGTCGAGTAGCCGGCGATCGCTGGTTGTTCGGCCGGTAACTGGTCAGCGCGCGCACATCTGGTCGGTCGAGTAGGCTTGCGCACTGCTTGCGGGGGAGGCTCGGTGTTGCTGTCCCGGCTGGTTGTGGCCGGTCAAACGTGTCCGGGGCTGGTGTCGAGCGGCCGGCTGTGTGCGCGTTGACCGGGTATGTGTCGAGCGGCCGGCGATCGCTGGTTGTTCGGCCGGTAACTGGTCAGCGCGCGCACATCTGGTCGGTCGAGTAGGCTTGCGCACTGCTTGCGGGGGAGGCTCGGTGTTGCTGTCCCGGCTGGTTGTGGCC
>JBDIAG010000379.1:0-5146 GCA_039812305.1 Actinomycetales bacterium
GTGCGTCCCTCGATGTCTTCGACCGGGAGCCCCTGCCGCCCGACTCCGCCCTCTGGGACGCCCCGGGTGCGGTCATCTCCGCGCACCTCAGCGGCGACGTCGTCGGCTGGCGCGACGCGCTGGCCCGGCAGTTCGTCGACAACGCCGAGCGCTGGCTGGCCGGGGAGCCCCTGCGCAACGTCGTGGACAAGGGACTGGGCTATGTCCGGGCGGGGTAGGGGGTCGGCGTGAACCGCGTCAGTGACCTGCCCGCCTGGCCCTCGGCGACCGAGCTGGCCGCGGGTCTGCGCCGGGGCGAGACCGATCCGGTCGAGGAGACGCGCGCCGCGCTGGCCCGGATCGAGGCCCACGATCCGAGCGTCAACGCGATGGTGCTCGTCGACGCGGAGGGCGCGATGGCGGCCGCCCGCGCGTCCGCCCTGCGGTGGCAGCGCGGGGCCCCGCTCAGCCCGGTGGACGGCATCCCGACCACGATCAAGGACATCCTGCTGACCCGGAGCTGGCCGACACTGCGCGGCAGCACGCTGATCGACGCGCACGGACCGTGGCCGGAGGACGCTCCCGCGGTGGCCCGGCTGCGGGCGGCGGGCTGCGTCCTGCTCGGCAAGACCACCACACCGGAGTTCGCCTGGAAGGGCGTCACCGACTCGATCCGGCACGGGGCGACCGGGAATCCCTGGGGGGCCGAACTCACCTCCGGCGGTTCCAGCGGAGGGTCGGCGACGGCCGTCGGGCTGGGGATGGGGGCGTGGTCGGTGGGCACCGACGGCGGCGGTTCGGTCCGCATCCCGGCCTCGTTCACCGGCACGGTGGCGCTGAAGCCGACCTACGGCCGGATCCCGCTGTATCCGGCCAGCCCGTATGGGACGCTCGCGCACGCGGGTCCGATGACCCGCACCGTCGCGGACGCGGCCCTCATGCTCGACCTGATCGGACGTCCGGACGCCCGGGACTGGTCCTGCCTGCCGGCGCCCGTCGGAAGCCACCTGGAGGCGATCGGCGGGGGTGTCGCCGGAATGCGGATCGCCGTCTCCACCCGGCTCGGCTGGGACGTGCCGAACGACCCGCAGGTGAGCGCGGCCGTCCTGGCGGCGGCGGACGTCTTCGCCGACGCCGGCGCGCAGGTCAGCGAGGTCGACCCGGAGATCGAGGATCCGGTGGACGCCTTCCACGTGCTCTGGTTCTGCGGCGCCGCGAAGGTGGTCGAGGCGTACGGGCCGGAGGCGATCGGGCGGGTGGATGCCGGCCTGGCCGAGGCGATCCGCGAGCACGGCGAGACGCGCACCGCCGCGGACTACCTGGACGCCACCGCGGTGCGGATGGAGCTGGGCCGCCGGATGGGCCTGTTCCACCAGGACCACGACCTGCTGCTCACCCCGACGATGCCGATCCCGGCGTTCGGGATCGGCCGGCCGGCCCCGGACGGCTGGCCGGCACTGTGGACGTCGTGGACCCCGTACACCTACCCGTTCAACCTGACCCAGCAGCCGGCCCTGTCGCTGCCGTGCGGCTTCACCGGGGACCGCCGGCCGATCGGTCTGCAGATCGTCGGTGCCAGACATGAGGACGCCCGCGTCCTGCGCGCCGGGCACACCTTCCAGCTCCTGACCGATTTCCACCGTCGCCGCCCGACCCTCGCGTCCGGCGGGTAACCCTCCCGAGGAGTCACCATGCCCCGCCACATCACCATCACCCTGGACAAGCGCGGCGTCAGCTGCACCGCGAGGCTGCTGGACGATGCGGCGCCGCGCACCTGCGCCGCGCTCTGGGACGCGCTGCCGCTGAGCGGGCAGGTCTTTCACGGCAAGTACGCGCGCAATGAGATCTACACGCTGGTACCGGCGTTCGCCGAGCGCGAGCCGGGCAAGGAGAACACGACGATCACCCCGATCCCCGGTGACGTCTGCTGGTTCACCTTCGACGGCGACGACCTGGGCAACCCCGCCTACGGCTACGAGCAGGAGGAGGAGCACCGGGCCGCCGAGCCGGGCGGCATCATCGATCTGGCGATCTTCTACGGCCGCAACAACCTGCTGATCAACGGCGACCAGGGCTGGGTGCCCGGCAACGTCTTCGGCGAGATCGTGGCGGGTCTGCCGGAGATGGCCGCCGCCTGCCAGGACGTCTGGATGGGCGGTGCCCGCGGCGAGACCCTGACCTTCGCCCGCGCCGACGAGTGACCCTCGACCATCCTCCGGCCCTGGGCGGCGTGGCGATAAGTGGCATGGGCCATCGGTCCGCTGGCACTAGGCTCTGGGGCATGCTCAGGATGTCCACGCTCTTCGTCCGCACCTTGCGCGATGACCCCGCCGATGCCGAGGTGGCCAGCCACAAGCTGCTGGTGCGGGGTGGGTACGTCCGTCGCGCCGCGCCCGGGATCTACTCCTGGCTGCCGCTGGGCTGGATGGTCTACCGCAACGTCGAGCGCGTCGTGCGCGAGGAGATGAACGCCAAGGGCTTCCAGGAGGTGCACTTCCCGGCGTTGCTGCCGCGGGAGCCCTACGAGGCCACCGGCCGCTGGACGGAGTACGGGGACAACATCTTCCGGCTGCAGGACCGCAAGAAGGCGGACATGCTGCTCGGCCCCACGCACGAGGAGATGTTCACCCTGCTGGTGAAGGACCTGTACTCCTCGTACAAGGACCTGCCGCTGTGGATCTACCAGATCCAGACCAAGTACCGCGACGAGGCGCGTCCCCGCGCGGGCATCCTGCGCAGCCGCGAGTTCGTGATGAAGGACTCCTATTCCTTCGACGTCGACGACGCCGGCCTCGAGGCCAGCTACCAGCGGCACCGCGACGCCTACATCCGCATCTTCGACCGGCTCGGCTTCGACTACGTCATCGTCAAGGCGACCTCGGGCGCGATGGGCGGCTCGGCCAGCGAGGAGTTCCTGGCGCCCGCCGAGGCCGGGGAGGACACCTACGTGCGCACCGCGTCCGGTGACTACGCGGCCAACGTGGAGGCGGTGCGGATTCCCTCGCCGCCCGCGCAGCCGATCGCGGACCAGCCGGCGGCGCACGACGAGGTGACCCCGGACGCGGGCACGATCGCGACCCTGGTCGACCGCCTGAACGAGATGTACCCGCGGGAGGACGGCCGGGCCTGGCAGGCCACGGACACGCTCAAGAGCCTGATCGTCACCCTGGTCCATCCGGACGGGCGGCGCGAGCCGCTGGCGATGGCGATCCCCGGCGACCGCGAGGTGGACGACAAGCGGCTGGCTGCGGCCGTCGAGCCGGCCGTCGTGGACGCCTTCACCGAGGAGGACTTCGCGAAGTACCCGACCCTGGTGAAGGGCTACATGGGTCCGCGGGCGCTCGGCACCGCGAGCCGGAGCGGCATCCGGATGCTCGTCGACCCGCGCGTCGTGCCGGGCACGACCTGGGTGGCCGGCGGCGATTCGCCCGGCATCCACGTGGTCGACCTGGTGGCCGGCCGCGACTTCCCGGCGGCGGGCGACGCCGACAGCGACGGCGTGATCGACGTCGCCGAGATCCGGGACGGAGACCTGGGGCCGACCGGTGAGCCACTGGTGAGTGCCCGCGGCATCGAGATCGGGCATGTCTTCCAGCTCGGGCGCAAGTACGCCGAGTCGCTCGGCCTGAAGGTGCTGGACGAGAACGGCAAGCTGGTCACGGTCACGATGGGCTCCTACGGCATCGGGGTGACCCGCCTGGTCGCCGTGATCGCCGAGGCCAACCATGACGAGAAGGGTCTGATCTGGCCGCGCGAGGTCGCCCCGGCCGACGTCTACCTGGTCGCCACCGGGAAGGACCAGGCCGTCTGGGCGGAGGCGGAGCGGCTGGCCGCGGAGCTCGAGGAGGCGGGCGTGAGCGTCCTCTTCGACGACCGCTGGAAGGCCAGCCCAGGCGTGAAGTTCGCCGACGCCGAGCTTCTCGGCATGCCCACGATCGTCACCGTCGGCCGCAAGCTGGCCGACGGCGTCGTCGAGTTGCGCGACCGGGCCACCAACGACCGGCAGGACGTCCCGGTGGGCGAGGCCATGAAACGGATTGTCGAGGCGTGTAAGGCTGGCTGAACTCGACCTGCTCGCCGTCGCGCTGCTGGTGCTGGCGGCGGTGACGGCGGGCTTCGTGGACGCCGTGGTCGGCGGTGGCGGGCTGATCCAGCTGCCGGCCCTGTTGCTGACCCCGGGGATCACGCCGGTGCAGGCGCTGGCGACGAACAAGCTGGGCGGCGTCTGCGGCACCGCGACCTCCTCGATCACGTTCTACCGCCGGGTGCGACCCGACCTGCGCACCGCGCTGCCGATGGCCGGGCTGGCGGGGTTGGGAGCCGTCGGTGGCGCCGCCTGCGCGGCCCTGCTGCCGGCCGCGGTGTTCCGTCCGATCATCATCGTGGCGCTGGTCGCCGTCACCGCCTACACGCTGGCCCGGCCGCAGCTCGGCGCCGCCACCGCCTTGCGCTTCTCCGGGCGCCGGCACCTGGTGATCGCGTCGCTGGCCGGCGCGGCGATCGGCTTCTACGACGGGATCCTCGGCCCGGGCACCGGATCGTTCCTGGTCTTCGCGCTCGTCGGACTGATGGGCTACGCCTTCCTGGAGGCCTCCGCAAAGGCCAAGATCGTCAACTTCGCGACCAACCTCGGGGCACTGGTGTTCTTCGTCCCGCACGGCTCGGTGCTCTGGGGGCTCGGTCTGGCGATGGGTCTGGCCAACATGGCCGGCAGCTACCTGGGAGCCCGGACGGCGATCTCCGCGGGCAACAGATTCGTCCGGATCTTCTTCCTCTGCGTGGTGACCGTGCTCATCCTCCGCCTCGGTTGGCAGACCTTGGCCTGACACCCCGTCCGCGTGCTGTCACCGCGGACCCGGATACGTGTCCCGGTGACAAAACCCGGACCGTGGGCGGGGAGGCCGGGGCAAGTAGGGTGTGGGTCTGGAGTGGAGGAGAGGGTGGAGTGACCGTACGAATCGGAGTGATCGGCACCGGCAACATGGGCGCGGATCACATTCGCAACCTGCAGCGTTACGTGCCGGGTTCACAGGTGACGGTGGTGGCCGATTACAACCGCGAGGTCGCCCAGACCGTCGCGACCCAGGCCGGGGCACGGGTCGCCGATGACGGCAACGCCCTGATCGCCGACGCCGAGGTCGACGCGGTGATCATCGCCTCCCACGAC
>JBDIAG010000380.1:0-5146 GCA_039812305.1 Actinomycetales bacterium
TACCGCGGCGTGGAGAAGAACAACAACTGGCTCCACCACCGCGTCGCCGCCCTCAACCTGCGCCGGCTCCTCGCCATGGGCCTCACCAGCCACGACAGGACCTGGATCCTCGCCTGAAGGGTCCAAACCCGACTTACCCCGGCCACCAGCCCCGCCACAGATACCCACAAGCGGGGCGCAACAACCCCCGCCGCCGCACCCACACTGCCGACCCAACCCGCCACCCGACAGCCCCGGCCGCATTCCGCCCGCCGCCCAGCCCATCACCACAGTCGAGATGGCCTCTTGTTCAGCAGTCTCCTAGGCAGACTTGCGCTTGAACTTCCTCTCGCGCTTGGTCTCCTGGGGCTTCTTCGCCTCCTTGGCCTCCCGGACCGCCCGGCGCCGGGCCGCGTCCTCGGCGTCCAGTTCGGCCGCCTCCTCGGGCGTCGGCGCGGTGCCGCCGAGGTGAGCGGGCAGGTACCAGGCCTTCGGACCGGGCCGGGCGGTGTCGGGGTGGCTGGCCTGCTGGGCGGAGAGCATGGCCTGCAAGGTCGCCTGCAGGTGCTCGGTGGCGGCGTCGAAGTCGTCCCGCTTGCCGATCTGCATCGGCTCGCCGACCGTCACCTGGATGGTCGTGCCCCGGGCGAACGTCAGCTTGCGTCCCTTGGCCCACAGCTTGTGCGTGCCCCACAGCGACACCGGCAGCAACGGAACCCCGGCGGTCGCCGCCATCCGGACCGCGCCGGACTTGATCTCCTTGACCATGTACGAGCGAGAGGTCGTCGCCTCCGGGAAAAGCCCGACGATCTCACCGCGCTTCAGGGCCTTCAGCGCGAGCCGGAAAGAAGCGGAACCGGCCTCCCGGTCGACCGGGATGTGATGCATGCCCCGCATCAACGGCCCGGAGACCTTGTGCTCGAACACCGCCTCCTTGGCCATGAAGCGGGTGAACCGGCGATGCGATTCCCACGGCGCCAGGCCGGCGAAGATGAAGTCGAGGTAGCCGATGTGGTTGGCTGCCAGGACGACGCCTCCCTCGGCCGGCACGTGTTCCAGCCCGGAGAGCTCGATCTTCAGCCCGAGCAGCTTGAACATCGTCTTGGCCGCCACAATGACCGGCGGGTACACCCTGTCTGCCACGCGATCTCCCGTGTCCGCACGCGAACGACTCTGGTCCCGGTGCCTGAGGAGTCCCCGCGCCGCAGGCCTGGTGAATAGCCGGGAGAATATGCGGTCGGCGCCACTCAAAGCGACTCGCCCACGCCGGACATGGCCCATTGCCCACGTCCCGCCGGTGTTCGCACCGTCTCGGGTCGCCGCGGATCCGGCCACCACGGACCGCTCCGCGCCCCCGGCCAACCGCGCCACCATCTCCACCTGTTCCGCCGGATCCAGCTCCGGCTCGGTCACCCCGACCGCTTCCCTGGCGGTGCGGTATCCGAGCACGAGATCCGCCCCGGCCACGAGCTCCGCCCCGGTCGTCGCGGACGTCCCGTCCTGCTGGCCGTGGCGGAAGGCACTGTCCGCCATGATGATTCCCCGTCGGGCGAGGACCACCGTCGGCGGCGAGCCGATCTGCACCCGGGCCGGTTCCCCGAGCCCCGGAACCACCTCTGCCGTCTCGTTCAGCGCGCCGACCGGGATGCCCACCTCGTAGCGCACGCCGAGATCGTGTCCGGACTGGGCGAGGCGAGCCACCAGCGCGGGATAACCGTCCAGGAACCCCGATCTGGGCAGGATCGCCCGCACCTGGGGAACCAGTCGGCGCGTCCACACCGATTCCGGACGCAGACCCACCGCCGCCGTCGCCGACCGCACACCGGAGCGCCGCCACCGCAGTTCCGTCCGGGTGCCGAAGAAGGCCGGGACGGCAGCCTCCGCCGGGTCGACCCGGATCTCGCCCGAACCCACCGGCAACCCGCCGGCCGAGAGCCCTCCGCCACCGAGATGCGGACGCGAATCGACCAGCAGCACGTCCATCCCGTGGAACGCGGCGGTCACCGCCGCCGCGAGCCCGCCGACCGTCCCACCGACGACGACGAGATCGACGCCGGTCTCCGACGGGACGCCGACCTCTGACGGGACGGTCGCCATCAGTCCCGACCGCCGTCGGCGCGACCGAGAACCAGACGGATCGCGTCCGGGGAGAACCGGTGGCGGGCCGGAGCCCGCAGCTCGGTCCAGGCCTCCTCGCTCACGCCCGCACCCGAAGCGCTCAGCGTCCCGCGGCGATGTCCGTGCGGTACTGAGCGCCCTCGAAGCCGAGCGCCTCCACACCCGCGTAGGCGGCCTTGCGGGCCGCCGCCAGGTCCGCGCCCAACCCGACCACGGACAGCACACGACCCCCGGCGGTCACCACCCGGCCGTCGGCGACCCCGGTGCCGGCTTGCAGCACATGGACGTCGTCGACCGCCTCGGCCGCGGTCAGCCCTTCGATCGGGTCCCCCGTGCGCGGAGACCCCGGATATCCGCCGGCGGCGAGCACCACGGTCACCGCCGCCTCCGGACGCCAGCGCAACGCGGCGAACTCGCCGAGCTGCCCCGTCGCGGCGGCGAGCAGCAGCGCGCCGAGCGGGGTCGCCAGCCGGGCGAGCACCACCTGGGTCTCCGGGTCGCCGAACCGCACATTGAACTCGACGACCTTGATGCCCCGGCTGGTCAGCGCCAGGCCGCAGTAGAGGAGGCCGGCGAACGGCGTGCCACGGCGTGCCATCTCGGTGACCACCGGCGTGGCCACCCGGTCGAGGACCTCGTCGGTCAGATCCGGCGGGGCCCACGGCAGCGGCGAGTAGGCGCCCATGCCGCCGGTGTTGGGGCCGCCGTCGCCGTCCAGCAGCCGCTTGAAGTCCTGGGCCGGCTCGAGCGGCACCACCTCGCGACCGTCGGTGACACAGAACAGCGACACCTCCGGCCCGTCCAGGTACTCCTCGATCACCACCGCGCCACCGGGCTTGGCCAGACAGGCGCCGGCGTGCTCGATCGCGACATCCCGGTCGTCGGTGACCACGACTCCCTTGCCCGCGGCGAGCCCGTCGTCCTTCACGACGTAGGGCGGGCCGAAGGCGTCCAGCGCCTCGGCGACCTGCTCAGGCGTGGTCGCCACGTGCGCCATCGCGGTCGGCACCTCGGCCGCGGCCATGATCTCCTTCGCGAAGGCCTTGCTGCCCTCCAGCCGGGACGCGGCCGCGGACGGGCCGAACGTCGGGATCCCCGCCTCCCGGCAGGCGTCGGCGACCCCGGCCACGAGCGGGGCCTCCGGGCCCACGACGACCAGATCGACGGCGTGATGGGCGGCGAGGGCGGCGACGGCGTCGGGATCCTGCGCGGCCACAGGCAGGCACTCCGCCAGTTCGGCGATGCCCGGGTTGCCCGGCGCTGCGAGGACCGCGGTGACCTGCGGATCGTTGCTCAGTGCCCGGACGAGCGCGTGCTCACGAGCACCGGAACCGATGACGAGTACCTTCACGCCCCGAGCCTAGTGGTTCTCGCCGGAGGTTGTTCGAGAGCATGCGCCGGGCCCTCGCGGTGGCCGGGCCCTCGCGGGGCAGCCGCGCGTCTGGCGGGTGAGCAGGTGCTGACGGGACGGCTATTCCGTGCCCGGTCAGGAGCCGAGCAGGTCGTGGCGGACGATCGTGTCGGTGCGGTCGGGGCCGACCCCGATGGCCGAGATCCGGCCGCCGATCATCTCCTCGATCGCCAGGACGTACCGCTGGGCGTTGACCGGCAGATCGCCGAACTCGCGCACCGCCGAGATGTCCTCCCACCAGCCGGGCAGGAACTCGTAGATCGGCTTGGCGTGGTGGAAGTCGCTCTGCGACATGGGCATCTCGTCGTGCCGCACGCCGTCCACGTCGTAGGCGACGCAGACCGGCACCTGCTCCAGGCCGGTCAGCACGTCCAGCTTCGTCATCACCGTGTCGGTGAGGCCGTTGACCCGCTGCGAGTAGCGGCCGATCACCGCGTCGAACCAGCCGCAGCGGCGAGGACGGCCGGTGGTCGTCCCGTACTCGTGGCCGGCCTTGCGCAGGTGCTCGCCGGCGTCGTCGTGGAGCTCGGTCGGGAACGGCCCCTCGCCGACCCGGGTCGTGTACGCCTTGATGATGCCCACCACCCGGTCGATCCGGGTCGGCGGAACGCCCGACCCGGTGCAGGCCCCGGCGGCGACCGCGTTCGAGGACGTGACGAACGGGTAGGTGCCGTGGTCGACGTCGAGCAGGGTCGCCTGACCCGCCTCGAAGAGCACCGTCTTGTCCTCGTTGAGCGCGCGGTGCAGCACCAGGGACGTGTCGGTGACCATCGGCCGCAGCCGCTCGACGTAGCCGCTGAGCTCGTCGACGATCTCGTCCACGCCGATCGCCCGCCGGTTGTAGACCTTGACCAGCAGGTGGTTCTTCTGGTCGAGGGCGCCCTCGACCTTGGCCCGGAGGATGCCCGGATCGAAGAGATCCTGGATCCGCACGCCGACACGGTTGATCTTGTCGGCGTAAGCCGGGCCGATCCCGCGCCCGGTGGTGCCGATCCGGCGCTTGCCGAGGAACCGCTCGGTCACCTTGTCGATCGTGCGGTGATACGGCGCGATGACGTGGGCGTTGGCGGAGATGAGGAGACGGGAGACGTCCACGCCCCGCTCGGTGAGGGCGTCCAGCTCGCCGAACAGCACTCCGAGGTCGATCACCACCCCGTTGCCGATCACCGGCGTGCAGTCGGGGGTGAGAATGCCGGACGGCAGGAGGTGCAGGGCGTACTTCTCGCCGTCGACGACCACGGTGTGCCCGGCGTTGTTGCCGCCGTTGAACTTGACCACGTAGTCGACCCGGGATCCGAGCGCGTCAGTCGCCTTGCCCTTGCCTTCGTCGCCCCATTGCGAACCCACCACGACAATTGCGGGCATAAACCCAGTGCTCCAAGCGCATGGACCGGCGGCGGCAGCCCATGTCGTCGACTCTCTGACCCCGACCCGGCTGACCGAATTGCACCGAGTGGAGTTCGCCGCGGCAGGGCGACCCTGGCCCGACCACGGGAAGGCTACCCTGCCGACCCAGCCACGGCCATTCCGACGCACGTGGAGCGGACCTCCCTGGGCCCGGAGGGCAGCGTTTGTCATCCCAGACCCGGAGACGGACCTGGGATGACAGAACACAGGCATCCCGGTGGGCCGGCGGGC
>JBDIAG010000381.1:0-5144 GCA_039812305.1 Actinomycetales bacterium
GTTGGCCATGCGGCCAGCGTAGGAGGTCGACCCGCTCCCTCCACCACAATCGGGGCCGTCTATGACCAAACACACCGACCCGGGGTCAGCCCGGACACGCCATCACATGCTGCCGCACGACTGTCACCGGCGGATGGCAGGCTTACTCGCGTGCCCGCTCCCGACGTCTCGCAATCCCCACCCGCGAACCCGCTGGATCGCGAGCAGTTGCGCGCCCGGGTCGCCGCCCTGCTGGAGGGCTGGCTGACCGAGCTCGACGCCACGCTGGCCGCGGTCGACCCCGACTGCGCCGCGCTGGCCGACAGCATCGGCGCGCTGCTGCGCGGCGGAAAGCGGGTTCGAGCCGGCTTCTGCTACTGGGGCTGGCGCGGCACCGGCGAGGAGGGCGGCGAGCCGATCGTCACCGTGGCCACCGCGATGGAGCTGGTCCAGGCGGCGGCCCTGCTGCACGACGACATCATGGACGCCTCCGACACCCGCCGCGGCCTGCCGTCGGCGCACCGGCAGCTCCAAGCCTCCCACCATCTGCAGGAGTGGCGCGGCGACGCGGCCCGGTTCGGCGAGTCCGCCGCCCTGCTCGCCGGCGATCTGTGCCTGGCCGCCAGCGCCCAGTTCCTGCACCGGGCCACCGCCCAGCTGGCCCCCGATCGGGCCGTGAGAGGCCTGCGGGTCTACGACGACATGATCATCCAGCTGATGGCCGGCCAGTATCTCGACATCCTGGCCGGCGCCCGGCCCGCCGAGCCCGATCCGGAGGCGATGGCCCGCCGGGTGATCCGGTACAAGACGATCAACTACACGGTGGATCGGCCGCTGGCCCTCGGCGCCACCCTCGCCGGGGCGGAGGAGGCCCTCCTGGCGGCCTACACCGGCTACGCGGCCAATGTCGGGGAGGCGTTCCAGCTGCGCGACGACGTTCTCGGGGTCTTCGGCGATCCCTCCCGCACCGGGAAGCCGGCCGGCGACGACCTCCGGGAGGGCAAGCAGACCGTTCTCACCGCCGTCGCCCGGGCGGCTGCCACACCCGCCGAGCTGACCCTGCTGAACCGCCTCGGTCAACCGGATCTGACCGACGGCGACATCGCCGAGCTGACCTCGGTGCTGGCCGAGCGCGGCCTGCCCGACGTGGAGGAGCGCATCGAACGGCTCGCCGGGCAGGCCCGGCGCTCCCTCGACGACGCACCGATCGCGAGCCAGGCCCGGGAGGTGCTTCTCGACCTCGTGAACACGGCGACCAGGCGGCACACGTGAGCACGCCACACGTGGTGGTGGTCGGTGCCGGGCTCTCCGGGCTGTCCGCGGCGCTCTGTCTGGCCGGCGCCGGGAACCGGGTCACCGTGCTGGAGCGCGAGCCCGTGCCCGGGGGCCGGCTGGGTCTGCTGCTGGAGCCGTCCCCGTCCGGCGGCTACCGGCTGGATACCGGGCCGATCGCGATCGCCCAACCGGAACTGGTCGCGGAGTGCTTCGCGTCGGTCGGCCGCCGCCTCGAGGACTATCTGGAGCTCCTGCGACTCGATCCCCTTCTGCAGGCGCGGTTTCCGGACGGCACGGTTCTGGACCTGCACGCCGACCCGGACGAGACCGTGGCCGAACTCGACCGGCTCGTCGGTGGCCCCGCGGGCGGTGATCAGGACCGGGCCGGCCTGCGCCGGTACCTCCTCGACGTGCACACCGCGGCGAACGAGGTGATCGCGCCGGGTCAGGGCTGGCGGACGCCCGTCGAGGGCCTTCGCCGGCAGCTCCGGCCCGGTCCGCGGATCGCGGACTACGTCGAGGACGACCGGCTGCGACGGCTGTACGGCTGGGCGATGGTGCCCGGCCAGGCGCCGACCGGTTCCCCCGCCGACGTGCTGGGCACCCACGCCCGGCTGGTCGCCGAGGCCTGGGTGCCGCGCGGCGGCATGCATCGATTGCCGCAGGCCCTGGCCCGGGCGGCCACCGATGCCGGCGTGCAGGTGCGCACCGGGTCGCAGGTGACCGCGGTGCACCAGCGTCGGCACCGGGTCAGCGCCGTGCAGGTCGGCGACGACGAGATCGGCTGTGACCGGCTGGTGCTCGCCGTCGCCACCGAGACCGCCCGGGCGCTGCTCACCCCGCAGGCGCGCGCACGGCTGCGACCGCCGTCGGTTCCCTCCGCCTGGCTGATGCTGGTCGGCGGCCCGCTGGTGCTCCCCGCCCAGGCCCGGCACCGCACTCTGCTGTTCGGGCGTGCCGGGCACACGACCATCGAGGAGATCACCGCGGGCCGGCTGGCCAGCGATCCGACCCTGCTGGTCGGGTTGCCGGCGCTGACCGATCCTTCCGTCGCCCCCCGGGGCCGGCACGTGGCCAGTGTGCTCAGCGCCACGCCACACCTGGGCCGCTATCCGCAGATGCGGCGCAACTCCGACGGCGCACAGCTGGTGACCACGTCACAGGACTGGGGCCGCATCGGCGGGCACTACCACGACCACATCCATCGGGTGCTGGTCGCCCGAGGGTTCGCCGGTCTCACCCACCACGAGGTGGAGCACGTCCTGACCCCGGTCGACTGGCTGGCGCGCGATCTGCGCAACGGCTCTCCGTTCGGCGCGGCCGGCGGACGCACCCTGCCCGGCACGCTGCGTCGCGGCCCGGATGTCGTACTCGCCGGCGCCGACCACGGCCCGGCGGACACGGTGGCCGGCGCGATCCTCGCCGGGCGACGGGCCGCCCGGTTGCTGGAGCTAGCCTGACGGGCCGCCCGGTTGCTGGAGCTGGCCTGACCGGTCGATCGCGGCCGCCAGCGGTGTCGAGGTCGCCGGAGAACCAGGATCGACGACCCGTCTACAGCGCCAGGGCCTGAGCCAATCGGCGCACCTGCGTCTTGTGACCCGCCCGGAGCAGGTCGATCGGGCGGACGCCGTCGTTCACGCTGAACAGCCAGCGCAGAGCCTCCAGCTCGTCGAAACCGCTGTCGCGCAGAACCGTCCAGGTGCCGGCGAACGACGTCAACGGCTCGGGCCGCACCAGCGCCGCGGGAACGCTGAGCACCGCCGGACGGCCACGCCGCACCGCCACGATGACCCGGTCGGACAGCATCCGGCGCACCTCGCTGATCCTGATGCCCAGGACGTCGGCCACGTCCGGCAGCGGCAGCCAGTCCCCGACCAGCTCCTCGACCTGCCGCACCAGCTCCGGGTTCGCGTGATCTTCCTCTCCTCGCACCCCGAAAGTGTCCCATCACCCCGCCCCGCGGCGAAAAGAGCCGGCCCGCAAGCCCGCGATTCCGCCGAAAATCCATCCGTCCCAACAAATTACATATGTGTAAGTTTCGGACTTGGGTTGGCAGACGGGGGCAATCCGGTAAAGTCCCATACGCAACATCACGCCCATTGGTCCCTCTTGTCACACGGATGTTTCTCTAATACCGACCGCAGTGCAGCCCACTCCCCCAAGGACACATATGCCTGTCATGCCTAAGAACCCCGCTGCCCAGCTCGTTCCGGTCGCGCTGCTGGCGGCGGCCGGTCTCACCTCCGCGGTGCCGGCGGCGCAAGCCCAGCCGGTCGTGCGCGCGGCGGGGAGCCTGGCGGATCCGGCACCGGCACCCGTCCACTACACGACGCTCGCCGCGCCGACCCGCTCGACCTACACCGTCCGCGCCGGCGACACGCTGACCCGCATCGCGGCCCGCACCGGCACCAGCGTCGCCGCCCTGCAACAGGCCAACGGACTCGGCTCCGGCACCCTCATCCGCGAAGGCCAGCGACTGACCATTCCCTCCGGCGGCTCGACGTCCGGCAGCTCCACGTCCGGCGGCTCGACGGCGCAGAAGTCCACCAGGCAGGGCGGCGGGCAGGGCGGCGGGCAGGGCGGCGGCGGGTACACCGTCCGCGCCGGCGACACGCTCAGCCACATCGCGGCCCGCACCGGCACCAGCGTCGCCGCCCTGCAACAGGCCAACGGACTCGGCTCCGGCACCCTCATCCGCGAGGGCCAGCGACTGAGCCTCCCCTCCGGCGCCACCGGCTCGAGCCGGTCCAGCACCGCGTCCGGTCAGTCCACCACCTCGTCCGGGCAGCGCTCGGGCCGCACCTATTCCGTCCGGTCCGGCGACACGCTCAGCTCGATCGCGGCCGCCAACGGCGTCTCCCTGCAGTCCGTCGTGGCGATCAACCCGGGGATCAACCCGAACGTCCTGCAGGTCGGCCAGCGGGTCTCGCTGCCAGGCACCGGTGGTGGCTCGCCGACGTCCTTCGCCGGGCGCACCTATCCCCAGGAGACGGTCGCCGCCGCGGACGCGAACCGCTCACGCCTGCAGTCCGGCTCGGCCCCGAGCCGGGACTCGATGCGCCATCTCGTCCGCACCACCGCGCAGCGGTACGGAGTCGACCCCAGGCTGGCCCAGGCGATCGCCTACCAGGAGTCGGGCTTCAACATGAAGGCCGTCTCCCCCGCCAACGCCGTCGGCACCATGCAGGTCATCCCCTCCTCCGGGCAGTGGGCCTCCCAGCTGGCCGGACGTCAGCTCAATCTGCTCGACCCGCAGGACAACGTCACCGCCGGCGTCCTCATCCTGCGCGCCAACCTCCGCGCCGCCGGGGACGAGAAGACGGCCATCGCCGCCTACTACCAGGGCCTCGGTTCGGTCCGTTCGAACGGCATGTACTCCGACACCACCGCCTATGTGAACGCGGTCCAGTCGCACAAGGCCCGGTTCAACTGATCCGCCGCACCGGGTCCGTGGCAGCGGGGAGGCCGCGAGTTCCATACACTCACCCCTCATGAGGACGTCGCAGGACTCGCTCGTCGGCACCGTGCTCGACGGCCGGTACCGGGTGACCTCCCGGATCGCCCGGGGCGGCATGGCGACGGTCTACCTGGCCATCGACGGCCGCCTCGATCGGGAGGTGGCCGTCAAGGTGATGCACCCGCATCTGGCCGATGACCCGCAGTTCGTCGCGCGCTTCCACCGGGAGGCCCGCTCCGCCGCGCGGATGTCGCACGCCAACGTGGTCGCCGTCTTCGACCAGGGGCACGACGGCGACGTCGTCTACCTGGTGATGGAGTACGTGCCGGGCACCACGCTGCGCGATCTGATCACCGACCGCGGCGCGCTGACGGTCGGCGAGACGCTGGAGGTGATCGAGCCGCTGCTGGACGCCCTCTCGGCCGCCCACCGG
>JBDIAG010000382.1:0-5137 GCA_039812305.1 Actinomycetales bacterium
GCGGCAGGGTCTGGACGATCCGGTCCCGCTCGGCCTTGAGCGCGTCGACGGTGGCGAGCAGGTCGGCGTGGTGGGCCAGGGCGGCGAGGGCGACCGCCTGCGTGGTGCTGGAGAGGTGGTAGGGCAGCCGCACCAGCCGCAGCGCGTCGCAGACGGCCGCGTCGGCGGCGAGGTAGCCGAGGCGCGCCCCGGCGAACGCGAAGGCCTTGCTCATCGTGCGGGTGACCACGAGCCGCGGCCGGCCGGGCAACAACGTGAGCGCGGACGGTGTACCCGGACGGGCGAACTCGGCGTACGCCTCGTCGACGACGACGATGCCGGCGCAGGCGTCGTAGGCGGCCTCGACCACGTCCAGCTTCAGCGCGGTGCCGGTGGGGTTGTTCGGCGAGCAGAGGAAGACGACATCCGGGCGAACCTCGCGAACCTGGGCCGCGACGTGATCGGCCGCCAGGTCGAAGTCGGCCTCGCGGCGCCCGTCCACCCACGTCGACCCACATCCGCGGGAGATGATCGGGTGCATCGAGTAGGCCGGGGTGAACCCGAGCGCGACCCGCCCGGGGCCGGCGAACGCCTGCACGAGCTGCTGCAGCACCTCGTTCGAGCCGTTGCCCGCCCAGATCTGGCCGGGCTCGAGCCGGCACCCGGTCTGATCGGCCAGATAGCCGGCCAGCGACTCCCGCAGCGCCGTGAACTCACGGTCGGGATAGCGATTGAGATCGCGGGCGCAGCCGGCGACCGCCTCGGCCACCGCCGTCACGACGGCATCGGGCAGCGGATAGGAACATTCATTGGTGTTCAACCGCACCGGCACGTCGAGTTGGGGTGCGCCGTACGGCGTCTGGCCGCGCAGGTCCTCCCGCAGCGGCAGGTCGTCCAGGGTGGTCACCGGCCAAGTCTTTCAGACCTGTGCGGGCGGACCGGCCGGGCCCGATTGAGGTCCGGCCAACCAGTGTGGCTCGAGCGAACCGCTGCGACGACACGCCGGTTACAGGCGGTTACATCTTTCTTTTCATTGCCAGCGGGAAATCGGCGAGCGATACTCCGACCAGGCGTCACCGCGGCGCCTCCCGGTAGCAGAGAGTGAGCAGGGCGATGCGGAGATTCCGTCATGCAATGGTCGCGGCAGCCTTTCTGGTCGCAGTCACAGGTGGGGCTGCCACCGCGGCCACACCGGTGGAGACGCCACCTCCGGGCCAGTACGTGACCCAGACGCACCTACCGATGTCGCCGTGGATCTGCAAGCGGTGGCCCTGGCTGTGCACGTGAGCCGCTGCGCCAGGCGGTGCTTCGGCATCCAGGCAGTGCTTCGGCATCCAGATGGCTGCCGAACAGCCGGAGATCGCCGGATGCCCGGCCGTCAACCGGATGCCCGGCCGTCAACCGGATGCTCGGCCGTCAACCGGATGCCCGGCAACCACCCGGACAGCCGACGACTCACGAGCGCGACCGTCCACAAGTGGTAGTGGGGACGGCACGACTCGCTGTAACGTGCATCAGCAGAGAGTCATCGTCCCGGCGCGTCACCCTGGGGTGATCGCCGGACGATCCGAGATGAGGAGACGGTAGTCGCGCATGCGTTCCAGCAACGCGGAACCAGGTGCCGCACCCCACGGTGCGGATTGGTGGTCTCGCGGCCTGAGAGTGCTCCGGCTGACCGTGCTGGGGTTCCTGGTCGTGGATACCAGCACCGTGCTCATCCCCCTGTTCGGGTTCACCTCGATGGGGCCGCTGCGCTGGAGTGACCTGGTCCTCAGCCCGCTGTGCCTGGTCGCCGCGGTGGCGGTGATGTGGCGGCGTCCATGGATCGCGCTCGCCGTTATCGCCGCGGTCGCCGCCCTGGCACTGACGCTGGGCCCCTCGGGGTCGGAGGTCTGGGTGCTGGCCGTCTCGGGGGCCGCGGTGGGCGCGCTCGCGAGCGGGCGACAGCTGGCTGCGGCGACGCTCGGGTACGCGTTGTACATCTCCGCTTTCAGCTTCCGGCTGGCTGAGCAGTCCTCGAACATGTGGCTGACCGGTGCCCTGGCGCTGGGCGGCCTGACCATCGCCAGCATCGGCGTCGGGCGGGTGGCCCGGTGGCTGCTGCGCATCCGTGAGGAGAGCCGCGAGCGACTGGCCCGGCTGGCGGACGAGAACGCCCAGATCCGCGCCATCGAGCGTGCCGTCCTGGCGGACGATCTGCAGACCGTCGTCACCGGCGGCATGACGACGATCGAGCACGAACTGACGCAGGCCCGGCACCACCCCGAGGACGTGACCGCCCTGCGCGCGCACCTCGACCGGATCGACACCGCCTGCCGGGTCGCGCTGACCGAACTGCGCACCCTGCTGGGAGTTCTGCGCACCGCCCCCGAGAACGCGCCGCGGCCGGCCGGCACCGAACGGCTGGGCCTCGGCCCGCGGTGGCTCGACCGGCTGCGCACGAGCCGATGGCTACGGATCGGGATCACCCTCGCCTGCCTGGTCCTCGCCGTCCGAGCCGCGACGTCGGGCCCACTCGATCCGGAGCACGCGATGGCGGCCGCGTCCTGGGCCGGCTGCGCGCTGGCCGTCTGGCGCCCGTTCGCGGGTGCCACGGTGGCCGGCCTGGCGCTCGGCTTCGGGCTGCTCACCGCGCCGAGCGAACCGGCCGCGCTGGGCTCCGCCCTCGTCTTCGGCGTGCTGGCGATCGCCTGCGGCGTACGCAAGGTCTACATCGTCCTGCTCACGCTCGCGGCCTACATCGCGGCGATCGCCGCCGTGGATCGCGCCGATGCCGTGCTCCACACCGCACAGGTGGCCTACATCGGCTTCGCGGTCATCCCACTGGGTCTGGCGGTGCGGCACTTCCAGGACGGTCGTGCCGCCGAGGCGGCGGCGCTGGCCACCCTCCAGCAGGAGCAGGCGAGCATCTCGTCCCAGGAGCGAGGCGCCGTCGCACGTGAGTTGCACGACGTCGTCGCCCACCAGCTCTCCCTGACGACGATGCTGATCATGGGGTCGTCGGCCAGCACCGATCCCGGCTGCCTGCGCGAGACCCTCGACCAGATCCGGGCGGCCACCGAGACCGCCGGCGAGGAGCTGGGCACGCTCCTGCAGGCGATGCGAGGCTCGGCCCACACGCCCTCCACCGGCCCGCTGATCACGCCGAGCGAGAGCGCCCAGTCGATGGCGCATCGGCTGCGGAGTCACGGCTTCGACCCGAAGCTCGAGATCGACTCGCACGCCGACGAGCTGGACGCCACCACGCAGCGGACGCTGACCCGGGTCCTGCAGGAGGCGACCACCAACATCCTGCGCTACGCCCCGCCGGGCTCCACCTGCCGATACACCCTGACCCTGGACGGCCATGACGCGCGGATGAGCGTCGTGAGCCCCCTACGTTCCGGCGACAGCACCAGCGATCTGTCCCTCGGCTGGGGACTGCGCGGGATTCGCGAACGGGTCGACCTGAGCAACGGCACCTTCGCCGCGTACTCCCACGCGGGCCACTGGACGGTGGACGTCACGATCCCGATCCACCCGGTGCCCACCCGGACGCAGGTCGAACCGGTCCCGGGCGAATCGGACCCGCTCCTGGACCGGGCCGCCGTTCGCTCCTGAGCGCCCGCTCGTCCGGGGCCGCCGACCGTTCACGTACGGCCCGCGCACCCGGCCTCGGGACGCCGCTGGCGCCACGAGCCCGTGTGTGACGGTCGGGACACTCACCCCACGACCGGCGGCAACGTGTGCGGATCGACCACGTTGAGCTGGATCGACCGGATCAGGATCGCGGTGCGCGACTTGACCCCGAGCTTGTCGCCGATGTGGGAGAGGTACTGCTTGACCGAGCCCTCGGAGACGAACATCTTCGTCCCGATCTGCTGGTTGGTCAGACCCTGGGCCAGCCACCGCAGAAGTTCCACCTCGCGCTCGCTGAACGTGACCCCGGGCGGCGGCGCGTTCACCCGGCTCTCCAGAACCGATGTCACCAGTTCGCGGCGGACCGAGCCCGACAGGGGCATGTCACCGGCGAGCGCCTGTCGCATTCCCGCCAGCAGGCCGGGCCCGCCGACGTCCTTGAGGAGGTACCCGGACGCCCCCGCCCGCAACGCGGAGACGATGTACTCGTTGGTTCCGAAGGTGGTCAGGGCGACCACGCAGGCATGCGGCCAGCGCTGACAGATCTGCCGGATCGCCTCCACCCCGGTGAGGACCGGCATCTGCAGATCCATCAGCATGATGTCCGGCTGCAGGGCCCCGTAGGCCTCGACCCCCTGGGCCCCGTTGTGCGCTTCGCCGCACAACTCGAAGTCTGGCTGTTGGGAGAAGAACGCCCGGTATGCCTGCCGGACGAGCGGGTCGTCGTCCGCCACGAGCACGCGGCAGACCTCCTCCATGCCGCACACCATAGCCTGCCTTGGACCCGACACCCGGCCACGTGTCTGTTAATGGACTATTGTCCAGTGAGGTGAGGCTCAGGACGCTGACGGGACCACCCGGTCGCGGCTTGCCCGGGATCCCCGGGGTCAAGATCCTGGTCAGTGCCATGCTCGTGGTGGATACGGCTCTGACCCTGGCGATGGTGAACCGCGGCAGCGTCAGCTGGGGCACGGCCACTCCCCTTCAGCTGCTCCAGATCGTCGCGATCGCTCTGGCCACCCTGAGTGCCATCTGGGGGTACACGCGTGTCGCCGCCGCACTGGCACCCCTGCTGATCCTCGCCGTCGGCCTGCGCGGGGTCTGCGGACACGAACTGTGGTTCCTCATCTGCGCCGGGGTTCTGGTCGGCCTCCGGGCCCGTGGATGGCGTCTGGCACTGGCCACGGACGGTTTCACGCTCTTCAGCATCGCCTTCGGGGTGTCGGTCGAACGGCGGTGGCCGGGCGAGGGCCTGGTCGGGATCGCGCAATCGGCGTTGATCTGGGGCACGGCCCTGGCCGCCGGCCTGATCGTGCGAGCACTGTCGGCCGCCCGGGACCGGCGGCGGCACCAGGTCGAGGAGTTGCGGCGCCAGCGAGCGACCATCCGCAGCCAGGAGCTGACGCGGCTGGCCGACGAACTGCAGCATCTCGTCATCGACGGCTTGGCCGCGCTGCGGCGCAGCATCGCCGCCGCCCGTGCCGGTGCGGACACGGTGGCATCCATCGGCGATGCCAGCCGCCGGCTCCTCGAGGACCTG
>JBDIAG010000383.1:0-5137 GCA_039812305.1 Actinomycetales bacterium
GCCCAGCCGCACATTCCCGATATGACTCCTTTGCCGACCATGCCGGCGGGTCGCGCATGTTCGCGTGGATGAGGGTGTGACCTGCGGGCTCGTGGCGCCGTCTTCGGATTCCGGCACGACGCAACAGCACATCGCAGCCGACCACGGTCGGTTCGTTCGCGTCCTCATCGGGTGAGCGGTTCCCGATTCAACAACACGAGGTCTGCGGGTACTTGCCCCGATAAGGGCGATCCCTACCCCTACGCCCGGTGACCGAGTGGCCTGCCTGTGGGTGACGAGGCAGCGAAACACACTGCAAGAGAATCGAAGAGACCTGACGATGGATGAACAGGTCGATCAGCTTGTGACGCCTTCTGGCGTCCGCGGCGGAGAAGCTCCGTCCGATCGTCCGCACCCGCCCCAAACCGGTCCGGCCCCGATGGGCCGTCCCGCACCACGTCCGTGGGCGACGGAAGACGTACATCCAACAGAAGGAAGCGGATGCGAACCGAGCATGCCGATCAGCGCCGCCCGAACGGCGTGCTGCGACGTCTGGGCGCCGCCTGGAACACGCCACGTCACGCGAGGTCCACTCGTCCATTCACCCGGAAAGGACTCGGGACGGTCACTCTGGCCGCGATCATCCCCCTGCTCGTGACATGCCTGGGCGCCTCCGCATCGCAGGCGGCCTCGGCCACCGGCGGGAATGCGCTGGCCAGCTCGCAATCCTCCTCTGCAGCAGCTGGTTTCACGGTATCCGTGGGAACCGTCACGTCCACCAGCGCGCAGGTGAAGTGGACGCCCGTCGCCAAGGCCACCGGATACCAGGTCGGCCGGGACGGCAAGGACTCCGGCGGCGGCGGACCCTGGTCCACCACCGACCCCGCCTCCACCACCAGCCGCGTCTTCCTGCACCTGGTGCCCGGCCAGAAATACACCTTCACCGTCACCCCCCAAGGCGTGAACGTCCCGGCCAAGACGGTCTCGGTCACCATGACGAAGAGTGGGACCTCGCTGCCGAACGATTCCGTGCCGACCACTCCGGGAGGCGGCTCGTCCAGTACCTCGGCAGGGAGTCTTACGGTCACCACCGGGAACGTGACGTCGACCAGCGTGCAGGTGACGTGGACCCCCGTCCCCAAAGCCACCGGATACCAGGTCGGCCGAGACGGCAAGGACTCCGGCGGCGGCGGACCCTGGTCCACCACCGACCCCGCCTCCACCACCAGCCGCGTCTTCCTCCACCTGGTGCCCGGCCAGAAATACACCTTCACCGTCACACCCCAGGGCGTAAATGCCCCGGCCGCCACCATCTCGGTGACGATGCCGAAGGAGGGAACCGCGCAATCGCCGAGCGCACCTCCACCCACCGCGTCCCCCACGCCGTCGACGCCGTCGGTGGGCAACGGGAAGCGGTTGCCCGAACTCGGCTTCTCCGTCAACGGCGAGGCGCTGTCCGGACCGCTCGATCAGAAGCACTACAACGCTCTCGGGCAACTCACTCCCGGCCCGGTGTGGGCGCGCATGGGGTTCAGTTCTGACGGCAAGTGGCAGGCCACCGCCGACACCTACTTCTACGCCGCGACCAAGGCCGACATGAAGGTCTTGTTGCGGGCGTCGTTCCCCGAGTCGCAATACTCCGGACGCCAGCAGGTCAATGTCGAGGCGTACGGCGATTTCGTGGCCGCAATGGCGGCCCGCTACAAGGGCAAGGGCGTCAACGGATCGAACCCGGTGATCGAGCTGCCCAATGAGATCAACGGCACGAAGATCTCCGGCGCCACCTATGCCGCCGCCGCGTGCAACGCCTACCCGAAGCTGAAGGCGATCGACCCGGGATACAAGATCATCGGCGCATCGGAGAACGTCTACGCCAGCAATTGGAAGGCCTGGCTGGAGGACGTCTACAAGGCGGGCTTTGCCAAGTGTTCCGACGGGGTTTCGTTCCACAATTACGACGTTCCCGGTGACGGTTCGAAATACAAAGTCCTGCGAGATCTCATGGTCAAGTACGGCCATCAGAACGCGATGGTCTGGCTGACCGAGTTCGGGGCCACGACCTGCCCGGGAGCGGCCGGCAAACCGCTGGGATGTCAGACCGAGCAGCAACAGGCGGACAAGATCGTCGGCAATCTGCAGGACCTGCGGGACAACTACCCGTGGATCACGCACGCGTTCATCTACGCCGACGAGGAGATCCCGCCGCGGAAGCAGTCCGATCCGTTCGAGGCGCACTTCGGCCTCTATCGCAACGACGCCAGAGGCACCGTGACCGGCGAGAAGCCCGCGGTGGCCGCGGTCAAACGTCTGTACCGGTGACGAATCCCGGCGCGGCCACGGGAGGTGATCAGGAGTCGCGACGGTGGAGGCGGAGAGCACGGCAATCGAACCCGGCACAGCCGAGCCGGTCGGCCGACGTCACCGGGGTCCTCCGTCGATGACGAAATCGACATCGAGGACGTAGCGGCTGGGCACGTAGGCGCTCGAGGTGTACTCCAGCGGCGCGCCGGTGGCATCGCGGATGGTCCTGGTCTCCACGAGGAGCGCGGTGTCCGGGGTGACCTCGAGATGCGCGGCATGCTCGCCCGCATTCCGGGCGCTGAGCGTGGAATGGCCGCCCGCCGGCGCGTACCCGAGCGCCCGGATCGCCGCGTGGGCCGAGCCGTGGTCGAGATCCAGGTCGAGCAGCGGGGCGAGGGCGGGGATGAAGACCGCGTGCTCGACGGCGACGGGTACGCCGTCGAGGTAGCGGACGCGGTCCAGTGCCACCACGGTGGGCGGACCGTCGAGGGAGCGCGCTTCGTCCGCGGTGGGCGGCCGGCGGACGGCCCGGATCGTGCGCGAGCTGGGGACCTTGCCGGCCGCGAGGGCCTGGTCGTGGAAGCTGACGAGCTGCGCGACCCGTCGAGTCGTGGGCGACTTGCGGGCGAAACTGCCACGTCCGGGAACTCTTTCGAGCAGACCGTCGCGCTCGAGCACGCCGAGAGCGGCACGAACGGTCATCCGGGAGACGCCGAACTCCTGGGCGAGCCGAGGCTCCGAGGCGAATCGGGCGCCGTCCTCGAGCCGTTCGAGACGTCGCCGCAGCTCGCGTTCGATCCGCTCGTAGAGCGGCTGTTTCGCCATGGACGGTCCCTCCTCGTGACCGCCCATGTTGCCAGCAACCCGGCTGCGATCTATCGTAGCCATCTGTCTAGACAGCCTAGACAGGTAGGGAGGAAGACGTATGTCCATTGCCGCGGCGGAGTACCCGGTCTGGTCAGGGCCGCTGCCCACGGTCGACACGGTGGCGATGATGATCGACCACTCGCTGTTGCGTCCGGAGTCGACGACGCGCGACGTCGAGGAGGGCCTGGAGGTCGCCGCCCGGTACGGGACGGTGTCGGTGTGCGCCCGCCCGGCCGACGTACGGTTGGCCGCGGCCAGGTTGGCCGGCACGGGAGTGGCCGTCGGGACGGTCGTGGCGTTCCCACACGGGAGCTCGACCACGACGACGAAGGTGGTCGAGACTCGCCAGCTGATCGACGCGGGAGCCGACGAGATCGACATGGTGATCGACATCGGACGGCTACGGGGTGGCGATGCCGACTTCACCCAGGACGAGATCGCCGCCGTGGTCGAGGCCGCGCAGGGCCGGCCGGTCAAGGTCATCTTCGAGAACTGCTACTTGACCCAGGAACAGAAAACGGCCGGCTACGTCGCGGCCGAACGAGCCGGCGCCGGCTTCGTCAAGACCAGCACGGGTTTCGCCAGCGGCGGCGCGACCGCCGCGGACATCGCCCTGATGCGCGCCACCGTGGGTCCGCAGGTGGGGGTGAAGGCCGCCGGCGGTGTTCGGACTCTGGACGCCCTGCTCGCCCTCAACGCGCTCGGCGCGGGACGATTCGGCGCGACCGCCACCGCGACGATCCTGGACGACCTCGCCGGCCGACTGCGGGGGTAGCCGCCCGACCGCCGGGTGGCCCGCCCGACCTCGGGCAACCCGACTCGGGCAGCCCTACCCCGGGGCAGTCAGCGACCGGAGCGGCACCCACCCAGGTTCGACGACGACCGAGCCCCCGCTGCCAGAGGTCAGCGGGGGCTCGTCGGGTCGGGTCACTTGCGCCAGTACCCCAGGTACCCGCTGCTGTAGAAGGCGTGCGTGCCGGCCGACCGGCGACCGGCGTAGTTCTGGTCGTACACCTTGCCCTGGTACCAGATGCCGATGTGGCCGTAGCCCCCTCCGCTCCAGACGATGATGTCGCCGTCCCGGAAGTTCCGGTCCGTCCGCCAGGTGAATCCGCGCGAGGCCAGTTGATTGCCGCCGGTGTCTCCCTTGCGGTAGTTGACGGCGTTGCCCCACGCACCGGTGCGGATCCCGTGGACGCGGTTCAGATACTGCGACACCAGGCTGACGCACTCGCCCGGGTAGGTTCCGTTCACGTTGGCCCAGACCTTGCCGACCGTGGCGCTGTAGAAGGCCCCCATCGACGTCTTGGGCTGCGAGCAGGCTGGTGTCACCGGATTGTTGGAGCCGGTGCTCACGTCGATGTCCGCGACGAAATACCCGTCACTGACCTTGTACCAGATATTCGATTTGCCACCCGGCACCCATGGGCTGAAATAGCCGCGGGGTCGGACGGCTTTCCTTCTCGCCCTGATCACCGCGACCGCCTACCTGGCGGCCTCGATATCCGTGCATCCCGGTTCGGTCTGGCACGCCGTCGACGATCTCATTCAGCTACTCGGCGTCTGGTACGTGGTGTACGTCGTCATCGATCAGAGCGTGCGCAAGGCGATGGAGCTCGACGCGTTGCACGGTCAACTCCTGCACGCTCAGATCCGCCGGTCCATCGACGACGCCGAAGCGGATTCGATCCGCGAATTGTCCGCGGTCCTGCACGACAAGGTGGCCAGCGCTCTCTCGCTCATCTCCACGGGCGGAGACGCCCGGCTGGCCCGACAGGGATGCCGGGAGGCGCTGGCATCGCTGAGATCGATCCAAGGTCCCGGCGACGAGGTGCCCACCACCGTCGGGGAGCTCGTGGACCTGGCCAGGCTGAGAGCCCGCATCCGGGTGGACGACAAATGCACACCGCAAGCACGCGACACGAGACTCGACCCCCAGGCCGCCGACGCGATCGGACGGGCGGTGGACGAGGCGCTGCGCAACGTGCAT
>JBDIAG010000384.1:0-5132 GCA_039812305.1 Actinomycetales bacterium
CGACATCGACAGCCGGTCGAGCACCCGACGGGCGGCGACCCCGTGGTCGGGGTCGACGACCGGACGGTCGTCCACCGACACCCCGGCCCGCAGCAGCAGATCGACGAGGGCCGGGTTCAGGTGCGCGGCGTCGCCCGGATCGAGGTCGTAGTCGAGTTCCACCCCGGAGCCGCGCCGCACCAGCCGCAGCGGCCGCAGCAGCACCGGCGCCAGGACCGGGCCACCGGGGGCCTCCTCCCAGACGAACAGGCCGGTGGCCAGCTGGGCGCCGGCCAGACCGTAGACGTCTTCGAGCCGCTGCGCCGCCAGCGCCAGCGCCGTGGCGTGGGCGAGCGCGGCCCGCAGGGAGGCGGGCGCGCGGAACATCGAGGAGAGCCGGGTCGCCCGCCCGGCCAGGAAGGCCGCCAGGCCGCTCGGGTGCGCCGTGCCGAGGTCGAGCAGGCGCGGCGAGGAGAGCTCCAGGTGCAGCAACTCGTCCGGCCCGCCGAGGTCGGCAAGCTCCTGCTCCCAGCGGGCGAGAGCCAGCCGGGAGAGGTCGGTCGTGGAAGGGTCGCTTAGGTGCACGGGACAACGCTAATCCCTACCGCTGACAATAGGCTCCCCACCATGGCATCACCCCCGCAGAAGCCGTCCGAGAGCTTCGTCATGCCCGCACACCTCACGCTGCCCAGCCGTCCCGTGGCGCACGCCGGCAACATCGTCTCCGGCGATCGCTGGCGCATCACCGTGCTCGACGCCGGGCTGCTGCGGCTGCAGTGGAGCCCCTCCGGCCGGTTCGAGGATCGCGCCTCCCAGGCCGTCCTCAACCGGGATTTCGAACCGGTCGACTTCGTCGTCCGGGAGAACGAGCGGGTGCTGGAGGTGATCACCGACCGGCTGCATCTCAGCTACGACCGCGGCCCGTTCAGCACGCACGGTCTGTCGGCGCAGGCCCGGGGAGGGGTCAGCAGCTACCACTCGAACTGGCGCTTCGGCTCCCAGGGCGAGGCCAATCTCGGCGGCACCGCGCGCACGCTCGACCACGTGGACGGCCGGGTCCAGCTCGAGGACGGCATCCTCGCTCAGCACGGTGTCGCCTGTTACGACGACTCGCACACGGTGCTGCTGGAGGAGAACGGCTGGTTCGCCGAGCGCGAACCGGGCAGTCTCGATCTCTACCTGTTCGTCTACGGCCGCGACTACCGGCAGGCCCTCGCCACCTTCTACCGGCTGACCGGGGATCAGCCGCTGCTGCCGCGCTGGGCGCTGGGCAACTGGTGGAGCCGCTACCACCCGTACTCCGGCCAGGAGTACCTCGCGCTGATGGATCGCTTCGAGGCCGAGCGCCTGCCGTTCTCGGTCGCGGTGATCGACATGGAGTGGCATCTGGTCGAGATCCCGACCGAGTACGGCAGCGGCTGGACCGGCTACACCTGGAACCGCTCGCTCTTCCCCGATCCGGCGGCGACCCTGGCGGATCTCCATCGGCGTGGGATGAAGGTCACGCTCAACGTTCACCCGGCCGACGGCGTCCGCGCGCACGAGGACGCCTACCCCGGGGTCGCCGAGGCGATGGGCCTCGACCCCGCGCAGCGCCTGCCGGTCGCCTTCGACCCGACCGACCCGCGCTTCCTGCGCGCCTACCTGGAGCTCGTCCACCATCCGCTGGAGGCCGACGGGGTCGACTTCTGGTGGCTCGACTGGCAGCAGGGACGCCACTCCCGCGTCGCCGGGCTCGATCCGCTGTGGCTGCTGAACCACCTGCACTTCCTCGATTCGGGACGGCCCGGCGGGCCGCTGGGCGCGCGCCCGCTGACGTTCTCCCGCTACGCCGGAGTGGGCTCGCACCGGTATCCGGTCGGCTTCTCCGGCGACACCGTGGTCAGCTGGGCCTCGCTCGCCTTCCAGCCCGAGTTCACCGCTCGCGCCTCCAACGTCGGCTACGGATGGTGGAGCCACGACGTCGGCGGCCACATGTTCGGCACGAAGGACGACGAGCTCGCCACCCGCTGGCTGCAGCTGGGCGTGTTCTCGCCGCTGCTGCGGCTGCACTCGACCCGCGACATCTTCAACTCCAAGGAGCCGTGGCGCTTCGACGAGCGCTCGCGGACGGTGATGGGCCGGTTCCTGCGGCTGCGGCACCAGCTGCTCCCCTACCTGGCGACGATGGCCCATCGGGCGCATTTCGGACGGCAACCGTTGGTGCAGCCGATGTACTACGACCACCCGTGGGACGACGACGCCTACCGGGTGGACAACCAGTTCATGTTCGGCAGCACGCTGCTGGTCGCGCCGATCGTCCGCCCCGCCGACCACAGCACCGGGCTGGCCAGGGTGGACGTCTGGCTCCCGCCGGCAGGGACGGCCCGGACCCGGCCGGACGAGGATCCGCCGGGAAAGGACGCGGGGCAGGTCACCGGCGAGTGGGTGGATCTGTTCACCGGGACCGTCTACACCGGCAACCGGTGGGTGCCGATGTTCCGCCCCCTGGAGCAGCTGCCGGTGCTGGCCCGCACGGGGTCGCTGCTGCCGCTCGTGCCGGAGGACGACGTGAGCAGCGCGACCGGGGTGCCGTCCCGACTCGAGCTGTGGGTGGTCGCCGGTGCCGACGGCAGCTTCGACCTGATCGAGGACGCCGACGACGACGCCTGGGCCCGCACACCGCTGTCCTACCGGCACGGCCCGCGGCACGCGACGCTGCGCCTGGGCGCCGTCGAGGGCGAGCGGACGACCGTCGGGGAGCACCGGCACTGGAGCCTCGTCCTGGTCGGCCCGTCCGCCCCGGGGGACGTCGATGAGGTGCGCCTGGGCGAGGGCTCGCTGCCGGTGACGGCCGGCCCGGTCCCCGGCAGCCTCCGGGTCGACCTCGGCCGGTTGGCCAGCGACACCGAGCACACCGTGCACCTCTCCGGACGCCTCGAGCCTGGCGGCGCCGACCCGCTGACGGCGATCTTCGACCTGCTCGACCGCGCCCGGATCGCCTTCGCCGACAAGGCCGCGATCTGGCGGACCGTCAACGAGAACAGCCCGGCGGTCGCGGCGCTGTCGCTGTCCGCCCTGGGGCTGGACGAGCCGGTGCGGCTGGCGGTGTCGGAGTTGCTGCTCGCCCGGGCCTGACGCGGGCGCGCCGTCGGTGCCGATCGCCACGAACGGATCTCACCTCCCGAGCCCGATACCTGGTTAGGTGGGTTGCGTCACAATCCCGACGCATACATAGGAGTCATCGATGACTGACCTGTCCGGCCGTGTCGCGCTCGTCACCGGTGGAACTCGCGGCATCGGCGCCGCGATCAGTGAGGACCTCGCCAAGGCCGGTGCCATCGTCGCTGGCGGGTACGGCGGCAACACCGCGAAGGCCGAAGAGTTCAAGGCCAAGATGGACGCCGAGTATCCGGGCGCGAAGTTCTCCCTGCACCAGGGCAATGTCGGCAGCGGGGACGACTGCCGCCGGGTGATCCAGGAGGTGGTCGACACCCACGGCCGCCTCGACATCCTGGTGAACAACGCCGGCATCACGATCGACAAGCTCGTCGCGAAGCTCTCCGACGACGACTGGAACAAGGTCATCTCGGTCGACCTGTCCAGCGCGTTCTTCCTCGGTCAGGCCGCTCTGGCCCAGATGGTCGAGCAGGGCAACGGCCGCGTGATCAACGTGTCGTCGGTCATCGGCGAGATGGGCAACCTGGGTCAGGCCAACTACTCGGCGGCGAAGTCCGGGCTGTTCGGCCTCACCAAGACGATGGCCAAGGAAGCGATCTTCCAGCTCTCCCGGGCCGGCAAGCTCACCGAGGACGGCGCCTCCATCACCGTCAACTGCGTCACTCCCGGCTACATCGGCACCGAGATGGTGCAGGCCGTGCCGGAGAAGGTGCTCGACCGGATCAAGGGCAACATCCCGATGGCCCGGCTCGGTCGTCCGGATGAGATCGCCCGGGTGATCGCCTTCCTGGCCAGCGACGACTCGTCCTACATCACCGGTCAGATCTGGGGCGTCAACGGCGGTATGTACATGTAGTTCCGCTCCATCGTTCACGGCTTCCGGCCGGTCGCCCCGCGGGGTGGCCGGCCGCCGCCGATGAGCCCACCGGCTCGTGAGGGTGCCCCTTGCTGGCGCGCCCTAAGGGTAGCCTTACTCTCATGAGTCGTCGTCAAGCGTGGTCCGGCATCGTCCTTCGCACCCAGTGGCTGTCCCCGTCGATGGTCCGCCTCACCCTGGGCGGTGAAGACGTCGCCGGCTTCCGCGGCAGCGAGTACACCGACGCCTACGTCAAGGTCGTCATGCTGCACCCGCAGGCCGAGTATCCCGAACCCCTCGATCTGGACGCGATCCGCACGACCCATCCCAGCGAGCACTGGCCCAAGCTGCGCACCTACACCGTGCGCGCGTGGGATCCGCAGTCCGGCGAGCTGACCATCGACTTCGTCGTCCACGGGGACGCCGGCCTGGCCGGCCCGTGGGCGGCCTCCGTCCAGCCCGGGGCACGGGTGTGGATGCTGGGTCCGGGCGGCGGCTACGCACCCGACCCGAGTGCCGACTGGCACCTGCTCGTCGGGGACGAGTCGGCGCTGCCGGCGATCGCGGCCAGCCTCGAACGTCTGCCGGCGCAGGCTCGCGGGCACGTCTTCGTCGGCGTGGAGAGTCCCGAGCACGAGATCCCGCTGACGGCTCCGGCCGGGCTGCAGGTCACCTGGTTGCACGGCACCGCCGCCGATGTCGGCGAGTCACTCGTCCGGGCCGTGCGCGACCTGGACTTCCCGCCGGGGCGGGTGCACGGCTTCATCCACGGCGAGGCGGGCTTCGTCAAGCACCTGCGCCGCCACCTGCGGATGGAACGGGACATCCCGCTGGCGCAGCTGTCCATCTCCGGCTACTGGCGCGTCGGCGTCGACGACGAGGGCTGGCGCGCCGCCAAGCGGGACTGGCTGCGGGAGATCGAGGAATCCGAGTCGCTGCCCGCCTGAGGATCCCTCCGGAGGTGTCCGGGGCGCGCGGCCCACGCCCAGCGTCCCTGGATTGTCATAGGCGCATGGAAGGGTCTGGGCAGAGTCGAATTCCGCCCGAGCCAGGAGGCCCGAGAACCATGGGACAGAACAACAGGCAACGCCGAGCCGCGAAGGTCCGCGCCCGAGCGCGCCAAGAGCGCGTGCGGCCC
>JBDIAG010000385.1:0-5117 GCA_039812305.1 Actinomycetales bacterium
CGCGAACGTCGTGCTGTGGATTCCCGGGCCTGTGATGCCCCTGTGCCTGGTCGCCCTCGGCGTCACCCTCGGCCTCACCCACACGACGCCGTGGTGGACGGCCGCCCTGGTCGCACTCGGCGGCATCCTGTTCCCCCTCAGCAGGATCACCCGGACGGAATGGGTCGCGCACACCACGGACGCGGTGATCCTGCTGTCCTTCATCCTGCTCGCCGTCGCCATCGCCCGCCGATGGACCGACCGCGCCGCCGCCTCGTCAGTGCCAGCCTGGGGCACCATCAACACGCCGTAGCGATCGCGCGATCCGGCCCATTGACCTCGCGCTCTGTCGCGTCTCTGAACGGGACGCACAGCTCCATCTCGAAACAACAAGGCAAGTCGCCAGTCAACCAATTCCTCGGCAGTGGCCAACGCCGTCAGGTGCTGGGTTCCACGTACTCGAGTCGCGAGCGTCCAGGCGCCTTCCCACCCACAGCAGCGTCGGCGCCATTGCGAAACCGTCCGGGTCGGACCCTGCGTAGAAGGGGCTGTCCGGGTCGAGGAGGGCCTCAGCACGAGCAATGTCGCGGTCACTCATCCCGGCGGCTCGACCGTGGGCCGAGACCGCATGGCGCATCTCGGGCCACACGATCTGCTCCACATACTCCCGCACGACCGGGTCGGCCAGGGACCCCGCGACCGGGAACACTCGCAACGTGACGTCCGACAGTCCCGCCGCCCGCATCCACCCACCGAGGCGTTCATAGTGCGTCGGTCCATCATCGGGGATACCCCACGTCAGCTCCGAGGCGGTGCGGATGAGCCGTTCGATCCGCGAATGACCGGGCAAGAACATCGACCGGTAGTAGTTCGCGGTGAACAACCCCAGGACGCCACCCGGCGCGAGCGCCCCCGCCAACTCAGAGACGACCGTCGCCGGGTCGCCGAAGGACGCAGGCCACACCACGTCGGCTGCCCAGATCACATCGAATCGGCCACCCGAACTGGCGGCGGCTTGCGCGACTTCGCGTAGGTCAGCTATCCGAACCTCGGCCATCTGCTCCGCGCCCAGCGCCACGACGTGGGCGCGGGCGACCTCGACCGCTTCGGCGTCCAGGTCGACTGCGAGCACCGAGCCTCTACCGGCACGCGCCAACGCGATGAGCTCGGGCAACGCTCCCCCAGCCCCGGTGCCAGCATCCAACACCCGCAACCGGCCATCGCTCTGCGGAGCCAGTGCGGACACCGCCTGCTCGATCACCTCGGCCGTGAACCTCCGGTTCAACGCCAGATAGTCGATCTTGCGGCTGGTGTCGGGGCCCGCACCTGAATCGCCCCGACCGACCCCGTCAGCCTCAACGACGGCCATCCCGCCTCCCTTCGCCAAATGAGACCCGTTCCCATTCTGATGAGGGTGGCGTGCTGGCGCAACCGCGCACCATGGCCCCATCGTCGGCCAGCTCCCGCCAGGCGCCACCGCGACCCCGGGCGGGCAGGGCGGTCTGCAAATGGCTTCTCACCGGCTATGCTATTGGGAATGACTGTCAATACTGATCTCGACCGCCGTGGGTCCACCGTCCCCGTCACCGTGCTGTCCGGCTTTCTCGGCAGCGGCAAGACGACCCTGCTCAACCACGTTCTCTCCAACCGCGAGGGCCGACGCGTCGCCGTCATCGTCAACGACATGAGCGAGATCAACATCGATGCCCGCCTCGTCGACGGGCCGCTGCAGCTTGCGCGGGTGCCGGAGAAGCTTGTCGAGATGAGCAACGGGTGCATCTGCTGCACCCTGCGCGACGATCTGCTCGACGCGCTCGCCGAGCTCGCCCGCGAAGGCAGGTTCGACACCATCCTCATCGAGTCGACCGGCATCTCCGAACCCATGCCGGTGGCCGCGACCTTCGATCTCCACTTCGATGCCGGCCGGATGCTGTCCCGGGTCGCGCGACTCGACACCATGGTCAGCGTCGTGGACGCATCATCGTTCCTCACGACCCTGGACAGCGCCCGCACTCTGGCGCAAACGGGAATCGGTGTCAACGAGTACGACAACCGCAGTATCGCGGACCTGCTCATCGACCAGGTCGAGTTCGCCGACGTGCTCGTGCTCAACAAGGCCGACCTCGTCTCCCCCGAGGAATTGGCCGCGTTGCGCTCCTTCCTCGCCAAACTCAACCCGCGCGCCCGCCATATCGTCACCGAGTTCGGGCAGGTCGAACTCGACCACGTGCTCGACACCGGACTGTTCGACCACACGGTCGCCGAGCTGGCTCCTGGCTGGGTGCAGGAGTTCAATGGCGAGACTCACACCCCCGAAACCCTCGAGTACGGCATCGGTTCAACCGTCTTCCGTGCCACGCGGCCCTTTCATCCCTTCCGGCTCGGCCAGGCGGTCGCCGCACCGTGGCCGGGCCTGCACCGCGCCAAGGGCTTCTTCTGGCTGGCGAGTGCACCTGGCCTGGTTGGGCTGTGGTCGCAGGCCGGCGTCAACGTACGATTCGAGCCGATCGCCGAATGGGCACGCGTCGATGATCCGCCAGGACAGGAGATCGTGTTCATCGGGGTCGGCCTGGATCCGCGTGACGTCGAGGCGCGGCTCGAGCGCGCACTGCTGACCGACGCCGAGCTCGCGCAGGGACCCCGCGCATGGGTGAAATGGCCCGACCCCTTCAAAGGCTGGGCGCCCCACGGCATCGGCTTCCACCTGCGGCGCAACGGGTCGTTCACGGTCGCCGCGATCCCGAACCCGAACCCGACCGCGGGCGATAGGCATGCCCATGCTCACGACCATGTGCGCCACCGGTGAGCGCGGCGACTGCGATGCGGGAGGCGTCGACGCCCCAACGCGGCAGCGTCTTCTGGAAGGCTCAGGCCGACGCCCTCGCTAACCACTTCCGCGCCGTTCCGAGCAGGTGCTGGCACTGCAACTCCCAGTCCTGGCCGGTGAGCGTGCGTTCCTCCTGGGACCACCTGAGACCCGAAAGACGACACTCGTCCGCGCTTTTACCGTCTCGCTCGCCGGGCGCCTGTTCGAGCAGACGCTATCGCGGGCTCGACCCGATGCCGCGGTTGCTCGGCGGGGGCCTCTCCATGCTTTCGATCCCGCCGGATATCCCCGCTGCGCGTGACCGGCTGCTCGTGCGAGGGCCCGCCGACTACCCCGGGCGCGCTGGCGCGCAGGTGTTGCTTGCGCAGCCGGCCTGCTCCAGGCACCGGGAGAGAGTCGCACAGATCGCTCACCGCCCTCGACGTATCCGTACAGGCTCGCGTCCTCAACCTCATCTTCTCATCGGCCGGTCGCAGATTCGAGTCCTGCTCTGGGCAGACCGAAACCCCTACCGTCAAGGTATAGGTTCCCAGCCATTGCTTGTAGCCCTTTGTTCTAGCCATTCCTGGAGTGGCCCGATCGCCTTGTCACGAGGGACCAGTATTCCAGACTCCAGTTCCACAATACCCATTGGTTCCTCAAATGGAGTCAGTGACAAATCAGCGCTATAACGTTTTTGATAATCACCCGGATGAAGATCGTTCATCGCAACGCTAGTATAGATCCAAACGTATGCGTGCTCTCGATCCCAACCGGCGTGAAAATTCCACAAGCAAGAACCGACCCCGTCGAAGGCTGACACTTCAAGGAAGCCGAGATCCTCTTTGCTTGAAAGCCTAGTCGCTAGCTCCCGAAGCACGTCCTTCTCAGCATCTACTTCAACCTTTCCATCGATTCGGTAGGCGAATCCCATGCTCGAACAGGCCCTCCTTTTGCACAACTCCTTACCACTGTTACACTTACCAGCATCTTGACTATGCATGTCCCATGCCTTAAGGTCCCTTCGTCCACGCCGATAGTATGGCCTCCGCGTGCGTCACTCTGCAATACTCTTCAGGCCACTAAATCGCTTGATTGACCATGCGGCGCCACATTCCACCCACCGCCTTCTTACCACGCTTTATGCCATCGTCTTCTTCGGACGCAGGAAACCTGCTTCGAGCGCAACGCGGCCCTAATCGTCGTCCTGGCGTGACTGGGGTGGCGGGTCAATTTTTGCTCAACGTCTTCCCCACCATCGCCCTTGGTCTTAGCCCAGGTGTTTCACGGCTCGCCTGGCGTGGCTTGACGCGTGTCCGGTATGGCTTGTTCAGGGTCTGTCTGGTTCGGTCGCTTCAGTGAGGGCAGGCGGGGTCGCCGCGTGGCGCTGCGGTGCAGGTCTCCGGGTCCTCGGATTGCTGGCTGGCAGGGACTGGCCGTAGGACTTATCCGGGGTTGAAGGCGGCGATCCGAGAGAAGGCCTCGGTGATCTGGGCTGCCCAGGGCCAGTCGGCGGGGAAGGCCAGGGTGCGGCCTCGGGGCGTGTCGGGTGAGCCGGGCGGGGCCGGTCAGGATCCGGTGGCGCAGGGTCTTGATCCGGCAGGTGGCCAGGTTCCCGGTGACCGCGATGAGCTGGAGCCAGGCGGTCAGTCGGCGGCGATCGCGGCGATGTGGCACCAGGCGGTGTTGATCGCGACGTGGCGGGAGGGGAATCGGCCCAGGCCGGTGTCTTTGGCCTGGGCGATCCGGTTCTCCACGCGGGCGTGGGCGCGGTGGCGGGCGTCGAGGAAGGCGTGCTGGCCTACGCCGGTGTTGGTGGCGATCACCTGGTACCGCCAGCCGTCGGCTTCCTCGAACGCGCCCAGCTGGACGCCGGGATGCGGGCGTTCGCGGCGCACGATCAGCCGCATCCCGACCGGCCACCGATCCCGGAACGCGGCGGGTAGGAGCCCGGTGAGCTCGGCGACCTGCGCGCCGTCACGCAGCTCGCCGTCGGTGTCCAGAGCGGTGGTCCAGGCGTGCTCAGGCACGCGGGCGATCGCGGTCCGGACCGGGTCGCTGATCGCAAAACCGACCGAATACTGCACCGAATACAGGTGTTTCGCGTCCTGGCCGGCCAACCAGTCCAGCAGGGCGTGGGAAGCACCGGCACCATCAACCCGGACAGCAGGTCCCGGCGCTGCGGCCAGGGCACCTGCGCGAACCCGCCGTCAACATGGCGATGTGGTCGGTCGCGGTGTTCGACCCGGCATTACCCGGGCGCAGGCGGATCGCCAGCAGTTCACCCGGTGTTGTCACACCAGCAGCACAGCGGGTGATACCCGAACCCCTT
>JBDIAG010000386.1:0-5067 GCA_039812305.1 Actinomycetales bacterium
AGGGATCGCGAGGCGACCCACCCACCCGTCGAAAGCTACGACACTGCACCGCCCCCGGGTGCAGTGTCGTAGCTTTCGGAGGGTGGGTAGCCCTGTCTGTGGGCCTGCGGAAACAGATCCCACAACGGACGGTTCTGCATGTGAGAGCCCGCCGTGGCGTGGTCCGACACGTCGTCATCCGCCCGCAGCCGATCCGATCGAGGCTCGCGTGATGTCGGAACATCCGCCGCTGACGCGCAGTCGCCCCACGGTGGGCTGCCCGACACCCGGCCACCCGACGGGGAGTCGCCCGGCCGCACAGGGTCCGAACGCACCGGGTCCGACTGCCAGGGGCCGGGTCGGGAGCGACCCGCTTCCGTGGTGTCCGGTTCCGTGCTGTCCGGTCCCGTGCTGTCCGGTCCCGTGCTGTCCGGTCCCGTGCTGTCCGGTCTGCCGATGGACCATCCAGGGGACGACGCCGTCGTCTCGCCGTCGCGGAGGTCAGATTCGAGCAGGTCGTCGTCCTCCGGCACATCGTCACGGTCAAGCGCCTCGTCAAGATGGGTCCTCGCGTTCCGGGCATGCGTCAACGCCTTCTCGATGTCCGCCAAGGCCGCCTCGAGGTTTGCCTGGACGCCCGGTCCGCTCAGATGGTCACCGGCGTGCGGCCGGTCATCGGGTGGTTGCCGGTGGGCCGAAGACGAGGGCTGGCCATGAGACGAGGGCTGGCCATGAGACGAGGACTGGCCATGGAGCTGGGGTCGGCCGTCGATCGTCGGCAGGTGGTCGGCTCGTGTGACCGAGCCCTCGGGCGTGGATGTTCCGTCGGTGCCGAGTGAGTCGGTGGGCCCGGGTAGGTCATCGAGTTCGGCGGGGACGGCGGATCCGGATTGGTTCGCATGTCCGGACGGATTCTCGTGTCGAGACGTGTTGGCGAGCACGGAGGGGCCGGTGGGCGCGGGCGGGGGCGGGTACGGGGGCGGGTCGGTGGGCACGGGCGAGTCGGTGGGCACGGGCGAGTCGGTGCGCATGGGTGGGTCGTTGGGCGGGGGCGGGTCGGGGTCGGGCAGCCACTCGAGGATGAAGGCCGGTGTTCCATGGCGAGAGATCAGCTCTTGGCGGCGGGACAGGGGCAGGGTGAGGAAGGTGATCTCGATCTTGGTGGGGTGGCGGCTGGGGACACAGTGCAACCACCGCCGGCGGATGTCGCGGCGCGGGCGGTGTTCATACGTGGCCCGTGATGGCGGTCGGTCGTAGCGGGGCCCGTCGGGGCGGTCGAAGCCGGGCATCGGAACCGGCCAGACGTCGAGGTGGGCGGGGTAGCGGCGATCGCCGTTGTCGCGGACGACGTCGTCGGGTTCGGGGGCGAGCTCACGGCCCTCCGAATCGAGCACGATCAGACGCAGGCCGGCGCAGGTCAGAATCGTGTCGACGAGCTCGAGGCTGGCGTGACCGCTGGCGAGTTCGGCCCGTTCGATCGTGGAGGAACCGACGCCGATCAGGGCGGCGAGGTCGCGTTGGCTGGCGTCGAGGCGGCGACGTGCGGCACGCAGGATGCCGGCTCGGTCGAAACGCGACGCCAGGCCGAACCCCGGCGTCGGAGGCGAGAGTTCAGGACTCGACATCGGGGATGTCGTCAGGTGTGTGCCTGGATCGGCTATCGGGTCGGACGGCGGGCGAGCCATGGGGACTCCCGGAGGTACTGGGCCGACGGCGTGGCGGCTGTCGGTCTCTGGCTGAACGGATGGGCATTCAGCGAAGCATCACAGCCGGGTATGACAATTGCTGGCGGGCGCTCGAGACCAACCAGGGACCGACGGGCGCCCGAGACCAGCCAGGGACCGGCGGGCGCCCGAGACCGGGGACCGGCGGGCGCCCGAAACAGGCACACCGCGCTCCGCGCGGAATGAGGCCCGGCGAGTCTTCGAACGAGCCGGCGCCGGCGACGCTCACGCTGAGCCAGGGCCCGGCGCGAACGCTCGAGACGAGCCGGGTCCGCGGACGCGTGAGACGAGCCGAGTCCGCGGACGCGTAAGACGAGCCAGGGGCCGGTGGACGCCCGAACAGGCATGAGACCCAGCGAGCCCTCGAGACGAGCCGGCGGACGCTCACGGCCAGCCAGGGACGGCGAGCGCTCCAGACGAGTTGGCCAGCGGGCGCTCGGGAACCGCCAGTCCGGGGAGGCGAGAGACAAGCCAGCCGGGACTCCCGGGCAGGACGGCACATCGACGGCGCGCCCGTGGTCGGGCACGTCTCACGCCGCGGCACGCATGCTCCGGGCACGTGCAGATCCTGGGAAGAAGCTGGGAAGGATACGGCTCGGGGGTGGGAATCGGGGTCGGGATGGCGGGTACGACATACCCTAGGGACGTGAGCAGCACGCCCCCACGCCCGACCAAGGTCCTCGTCGTCGAAGATGAGCCGGCCATCGCCCAGGCGGTGGTGACGAGGTTCCGCAGTGAAGGCTGGGAGGCCATCGCGTGTCATGACGGGACGACCGCGATCCAGTTGGCGGCGAGCAACCCCCCGGATCTCGTCGTGCTCGATGTGATGCTGCCGGGGGTCGACGGGCACGAGGTGTGCCGGCGGATCCAGGCCGATCGGCCCGTGCCCGTCCTGATGCTGACCGCGCGCGACGACGAGATCGACCTGCTGGTCGGCCTGGGCGTCGGCGCCGACGACTACATGACCAAGCCGTTCTCGATGCGGGAGCTGGTGGCGCGGGCCAAGGTACTGCTGCGTCGTGTGGAGCGGGCCACGAGCCTGGCCACGGTGCCCGAGCCGCCCGACTCGGTGATGCGCTTCGCCGACGTCGAGATCGACCAGCGGGAGCGGCGGGTCCGGCGGGCGGGGGCCATCGTCCACCTCACCCCGACCGAGTTCGACCTGCTGGTCTGCCTGGCCAGCCAGCCCAAGGCGGTGCTGAGCCGGGAGCGGCTGCTGGCCGAGGTCTGGGACTGGGCGGACGCCTCCGGCACCCGCACCGTCGACTCCCATGTCAAGGCCCTGCGCCGCAAGCTCGGCCCGGATCTGATCCGTACGGTCCACGGCGTCGGCTACGCGTTCGAGGCCTCCGCCGCCCCCACCCCCTCCCCCGGATCGTGAGCTCCCTCCAGCTGCCCGGCAAGATCGACGTCCGCCCGCTCGACCGGATCCGGTCGATCAAGGTCAAACTCGGCCTCCTGGTCGCGGTGAGCGTGGCCTTCGCCGTCCTGCTGACCTGGGCGCTCTACCGCAACGGCGTCGGCCCGCGTTACACGCTGCCGCTGGCGGTGATCGCCTCGCTCATCCTGACCCAGATCCTGGCCCGCGGTATGACCTCGCCGTTGCGCGAGATGACGGCCGCCTCGAGGCTGATGACGACCGGCGACTATTCGACCCGCGTGCGGGCCACCAGCCACGACGAGGTCGGCCAGCTCGCCACCGCCTTCAACCGGATGGCCGCCGACCTGGCGGAGGCGGATCAGCAGCGACGGGATCTCGTCGCCAACGTCAGCCACGAACTGCGAACGCCGGTGGCCGCCCTGCGGGCCACGCTGGAGAACCTGGTGGACGGCGTCAGCGAGCCCGATCCGGCCACGCTGCGCCAGGCCCTCGCCCAGACCGAACGGCTCGGCGATCTGGTCACCGAGCTGCTGGACCTGTCCAGGGTCGAGGCCGGGGCCGCGCCGATGCACGTCCACGACGTGCCGCTGGCGGTGTTCCTCGACAACGCGGTGGACGAGGCCCGGATGGTCAGTTCGGGCGTCAAACGGGACGTCGGCTGGGAGGTCAGCGTGGAACCCGCCGAGCTGACCGTCCCGGTCGACCAGGCCCGCCTCCACCAGGTCGTCTTCAATCTCCTCGACAACGCCGCCCGGCACAGCCCGCCCGGCGGCATCGTGCGGATCTCCGCGCGGCCGGACGCCGGCGGCGAGTGGGTCGTCCTCGAGGTCAGCGACGAGGGCCCCGGCATCGCCCCGGACGAGCGACAGCGGGTCTTCGAGCGCTTCCACCGGGCCGGCCGGGCGAGCGCCACCGGAGGTGGAACCGGGCTCGGGCTGGCCATCGCTCGCTGGGCGGTGCGGCTGCACGGCGGCACGATTCACGTCGCGGATTCCGACGTCGGCGCACGCATGGTGGTCCGTTTGCCCGCAAAACAGGTCGCAAAGACCCAGCGGACGTAGAAATCCGCCACATTGCCCACCGTTTCGTTCGACATGGACGGTTACCGTGGAGGATTCTTCGCGCAGGTAACAGTTCTGTGGCACCGGAAAGGTGCCCGCCGACCGTGAGGGCTAGGCTTGGCGCCGTGGAGTATCACGACGACGTGGGTCCGCTCCGGAGGACGTTCTGCGTGCGGATCCAAGCCCGTCTCGATACCCCGTCCGAGTGCGGCCGACACCGCCTCGATAGCTATCTGTCGGAAGGGCGACTGAGCACGTGACGACACAGACACCCAGCGCGGGTCCAGAAGGGTATGGACTCAACGAATGGCTGGTTGACGAGCTGTATGCGCAGTACCAAAAGGACAAGCACCTGGTCGACCCCACCTGGTGGGACTACTTCGCCAAGCTCGACAAGTCGGGTGGCCGGCCGACTCCGAACAACACCGGTTCGACGCCCGAACCCAAGCAGGTAGCCGCAGCCCGTAGCGCACGTGCCTCGGAGCGCGCCGACGGACCACGCCAACCCGCCGTGGTCGTCACCGCCGCCCCAGACCCCAGCGCGCCCAGCCCCGCATCGGCCGGCGCTCCCCACACCGCGATCCGACCGACATCGTACGAGGCTCCCTTGATGAACAGCATTCCCAGTGCCCGCGACGTCCCGCCGCCCGCCGTGCCGGAGCTGAGCGCCGAGCAGCCCGCCGAGACCGAGAAGCTGCGCGGGCCGGCCGCCCGGATCGTCGCCAACATGGACTCGTCGCTGACCGTGCCGACGGCCACGTCCGTGCGCGCGATCCCGGCGAAGGCGCTGATCGACAACCGCATCGTCATCAACTCCAACCTCGCCCGGGCCCGCGGCGGCAAGGTCTCCTTCACGCACCTGATCGGCTACGCCATCGTCGAGGCGCTGGCGAACATGCCGGAGATGAACGCCGGCTACTTC
>JBDIAG010000387.1:0-5066 GCA_039812305.1 Actinomycetales bacterium
GCCCGAACTGGCAGCGGCCGACCCGCTCCCGGTCCTGGCGATCTCCGGGGAGCGGGACCCGTTCGGCCGACCCGAACCCGCCGGCCACCGCCAGGTGGTGATCGTGCCCGGCGACCACAGCCTCAAACGTGGCCTGGCCCCGCTGGCGACGGCCCTGGCCTCGTGGCTGGCCGAGCGCCTCGATCGGCCTTCGAGTCCCCAGACGTGATCTCGGACGGCTTTCGGCACGTCGAGTCGAGCCCGCGCTCCGGTCTGAGGGAAGATGGCAATTGTCATGTCCATTGCTTACAGCGGGTCCATCGAGATCGATCTGGACGCCATCGCCGCCAACGTCGCGTCCTTGCGCGCCCGGCTGAGCCCGTCCCGGCCGCCGGAGCTGATGGCGATCGTCAAGGCGGACGGGTACGGCCACGGCATGCTGCCGGCCGCGCGGGCCGCCCTCGCCGGAGGTGCCGATTGGCTCGGCGTCGCCCAGCCGCGAGAGGCGCTGGCCCTGCGCGAGGCCGGGGTGCGCGCGCCGATCTTCAGTTGGCTGTTCGCGCCGGGCTCGCGGCTCGACCCGCTGATCGCCGCGGACATCCACCTGTCCGCCTCCGCCACCTGGGCGCTGGACGAGCTGGCGCTGGCCGCGGAACGCGCGGGACGGCGGGCCAGCGTCCATCTCAAGATCGACACCGGCATGGCACGTGCCGGCGCGACCGCGCACGACTGGCCCGAGGTGCTCGAGCGAGCGCTCGTGCTGCAGTCCGCGGGCCGGATCGAGGTCGCCGGCATCTGGTCGCACCTGGTGGCCGCCGACGAGCCGGGCCACCCGAGCCTGGCTCCGCAGAAGGAAGCCTTCGAGGCCGCCCTGGCGGTGGCGGCCGACCACGGCCTCGAGCCGCGGTGGCGGCACCTGGCGAACTCCGCCGGCCTGCTGCACGAACCGGATACGCACTACGACCTGGTGCGTCCGGGGCTGGCGATCTACGGCCTGACCCCGCTGCCTCAGCTCGGCGGGCCGGAGCTGTTCGGACTGCGGCCGGCGATGACGCTGAACTCGAGCCTGGCCCTGGTGAAGGAGGTGGCCGCCGGGCAGGGAGTCTCCTACGGGCACAGCCATGTGACGTCGTCGCGGACGACGTTGGGTCTGGTGCCGCTCGGCTACGGCGACGGGATTCCACGGCATGCCAGCAACACGGCCGCCGTCTGGGTGGGCGGCCGGCGGGCCCGGATCGTCGGCCGCGTCTGCATGGATCAGTTCGTCGTCGACCTCGGTGCCGACGCCGCGGACAAGCCGGGGGAGCCGGTGCGACTGTTCGGCCCGGCCATGGACGCGGCGCCGACCGCCCAGGACTGGGCCGAGGCCGCCGGGACCATCTCCTACGAAATAGTCACCAGGATGAGCTCCCGGTTACCAAGAACCTATGTGACGGCGGACGACGCTCTGGCAGAGGTGGTCTCGTGAGCAGACCGCGTACCTCACTGATCGGTCTCGGCGTCGGTCTGGCGGCGGCCGGGGTCGGCGCGGCCGTCGGCCTGGCGGCCGAGCGGATCGCCGTCGGACGACCGGTCATCCGCCGGTTCCCGCAGGACGACGGTGAGGTTCCGCTGGGCTCGCTGCGGGACGTCCCGGTGCAGGTGGTGGCCGACGACGGCGTCGTGCTGCATGCCGAGATCGACCCGGTGGCGGAGTCCGCACCGCCGGCGTCGAACGGCGGCCGCTCCCGGCGTTCTGCCGAGGACGCCGATCCCCTCAGCGACATCACCGTGGTGTTCTGCCACGGGTACGCGCTCAACCTGGATTCATGGCACTACCAACGGCTTTCGATGCAGGGTCGGGTGCGCTGCGTCTACTGGGACCAGCGTGGTCACGGCCGCAGCGAGTCCGGCGCCCGGGGGCACAGCACCATCCCGCAGCTCGGCCGGGACCTGGCCAGGGTGATCGCCGAGACCGCGCCGACGGGGCACCTCGTCCTGGTCGGACACTCGATGGGTGGCATGACGGTTCTCTCGTTCGCCCGGCAGTTCCCGGAGATCGTCCAGGAACGGGTGGCCGGCGTGGCGCTGATCGCGACCAGCTCGGGTGACCTGGCCGGCATCGATCTGGGCCTGGACAAGCTGGGTTCGGCGGTGCACCGGCTGGCGCCGCGGGCGCTCAACCTGCTGGTGCGCTCTCAGGCGCTGGTCGAGCGGACCCGCCGGATCGGCAGCGATCTGGAGGAGGTCATCGTCAAGCGCTGGTCGTACGCCAGCGACGTGGACGAGGAACTCATCGACTTCACCGCCCGGATGATCGCCTCCACCCGGCTCGACACGGTCAGCCACTTCCTGCCGCAGTTCTCGACCCACGACGAGGCCGTCGGTCTGGCGGTGCTGGCCGGTCTGCCGGCGCTGGTGCTCACCGGCGACCACGATCTGATGATCCCGCCGGAGCACTCCCAGGTGCTGGCGGATGCTCTGCCCGGATGCGAGTACGCGGTGGTCAAGGAGTCCGGTCACCTGGTGATGCTCGAGCATCCGGATGTGGTCACGCCGCACCTGGTGGCCCTCCTGCGCCGGGTCCGGCAGGGACTCGAGGTCGAGGCCCGCCCGGTCAAGCACCGGCGCCGGTCGCGTCCGCGGCTGGGGCGGGCGCCGAAGGAACCGGCGCGGGCGCCGAAGGAGTTGGGGCGGGCGCCGAAGGACGCTGGCTCGACGGCGGCGCGCCAGAGTGGCGAGGTGGTGAAGCCGATGAAGGGCGCGAAGCCGCGCGGCGCTGCTCGGCGGCGCACCGGGAGCGAGGAATGACTGTGCTGACGGTGACGACGGCGGACGACATGCGCCGTCTCGGGGAGCGTCTGGCGCGAGTGCTGCGGGCCGGAGACCTGGTTCTGCTGACGGGGGAGCTCGGCGCAGGCAAGACGACGCTGGCGGCCGGCATCGGGGCGGGACTCAAAGTGCGGGGATCGGTCACGTCGCCGACCTTCGTCATCGCCCGGGAGCACCCGTCGACGGTGGGTGGGCCGGCACTGGTGCACGTCGACGCCTACCGGCTCGGCGACGTCGCCGAACTCGACGATCTCGACCTGGACGCGACCCTCGCCGAATCGGTCACCCTGGTTGAGTGGGGCCATGGCCTGGCAGAGGGACTGGCGGAGGACCGGTTGGAAGTGCGGATCGACCGATCGGCGACGGCCGAGGACGAGATCCGCACCGTGCAGTTGTTCGCCATCGGTGAGCGCTGGGCGGGACTGGACGTGAGCCTGGGACTGGCCTGACTGCTCTGTCGTGAGTCGGCTGGTCTGAGTCGGCTGGTCCGTGGGCATCGCGTCAGTGGATGGGCTACCGGCGACGTAGCCGGCTTTCGGATACGTGTCTGGCTATCGGGGGCGTGGCCGTGCTCGTGGCCCGACGGGGACACGGTCAGCGCCCGTGCCCGGTGCTAGGCACGGGGCTGTCGCTGGGCATGGACTGGGCTGGGGACGGAGCTGGGGCTGGGCACGGGCTGGGGCTGGGCCCGGGGGCTGGGCATGGCGCTGGGCACGGGCGACCCGCGCATGATGCCGCGCATGAACCTGCAGGTGGGGTCGTGATTACGCCCCCGCATGCAGGTTGACCGGTCGGTTCACCGGCCGGATCATGGGCACCGATCGCCGGACAGGCCCCCGGCGACCCCGGACGGACTCTCGAGCGCGACCACGTGGGTTGGTTGCGGAGGACGATCCACCGGCCCGAACGCGTGAGAACCGAGCCGGCCCGGTGAGAATCGAGGCAAGACAGTATCGTCGCGCCCATGCTGTTGGTCGTTGACACCTCCGCCGCGGTCAGTGCCGCGTTGCTGCGCGACGACGAGGTGGTCGCCGCCGCGCACCGCTATGACCCGCGGTGGCACGCGGAGTTGCTGATTCCGATGGTCAACGAGGTACTGGCCCAGGCGCGAGCGACGATGAGCGACGTGAGCTGCGTGGTGGCGGGACAGGGGCCGGGTCCGTTCACCGGCTTGCGAGTCGGCCTGGTCACCGCCCGGGTCCTCGCGTCCACCTTGGAGGTGCCGCTGCACGGCGTGACCAGCCTGGACGGACTCGCCCTGGGGGCGGCCGCCCGGCTCCCGATCGACGACGGCGATCTGCTGGTCGCCACCGACGCCCGGCGGCGCGAGGTGTATTGGGCGCGCTACCGGGTGCGGTCGGGGCTCGCATGGCGGGTGGACGGTCCGCAGGTGGGCGCGGCGGCGGACGCCGGCAGGCTCCCGTCCGAGACGGCGACGTTGGAAGCGGCCGGGATTGACGATGTCGCACGCGCCGGCCCGGCCGGGACCAGCGTCCACGACGGGAATAGGCGATCGGATCGGGATGTCACGGCGCGGGTCGGGAGAGGTTGCCTCCTGTACCCCGACGCCCTCCCAGCGGACATCGCCGATCTGGAGCGGCTGCGACTGCTGGATCCGTCCGCTGCGGATCTGGGCTTGGTGGCGGTGCGCGAACTCGCCGAGGGTCCGCCGCGGGTGCCGTCGCCGCTCTACCTCCGGCGGCCGGACGCCACCGAGCCGGCTGCGGTGACCGGGCAACGATGATCGCGATCGTGGTGACCGGGTAACGACGATCGCGACTGTGGTGACTGGGCAATGATGATGGCGATCGTGGTGACCGGGTAACGATGATCGCGACTGTGGTGACTGGGCAATGATGATCGCGACTGTGGTGACTGGACTGCGATGATCGCGGTCGTGGTGACTGGACTGCGATGATCGCGATCGTGGTGACCGAGCAACGATCATCGCGACCGTGGTGACAGCGGTGATCGCGATCGGGCTGGAGGAGGTGTCGTGAGCGTCGGAACGGAGAGCCGGGCCCCGGACGCGATCCGGTTGAGACCGGCCCGGTGGTGGCATCTGGCCGAAATGGCGCGCCTGGACGCCGAACTGTTCGACCCCGATGTCTGGTCGGAGGAGACCTTCTGGTCCGAACTGGCCGCTCCCGGGCGCAATTACCTGGTGGCCGTCACCGGCTCCGCGGATGGTGACGAGCGCCCGGGCGGGATGTCGCCGGTCCCGGGCGGCAGCCCGCAGGTTCCGGGCCTGGCCCCGGAGGCCCCGGACCGTGCGG
>JBDIAG010000388.1:0-5044 GCA_039812305.1 Actinomycetales bacterium
AGGGCAGCGACGGCCGTCCGGCGCTCGGTGCCTCGTCGGCGGCCCGCGCCGTCGTCGCGGTCCGCGGCTGGCACAGGTTCCTGACGCTGGAAGGTGTCGTCGACGCCGACGTGGCGGCCGAGGTGAGGCCACCGGCCACACCGCAGCGACTGCCCAAGGCCATCTCCACCGACGACGTCCGCCGGCTGCTCGAGGCGGCCGGGCCGCTCGACGCCCCGGCCGGGCTGCGCGACCGGGCGCTGTTGGAGCTGCTGTACGCCACCGGGGCCCGGATCAGCGAGGCGGTCGGGCTGGATCTGGACGATCTGCCGGCCATCGTGCACACCGGTTCGGCAGCGGCCCACACCGACGCCGGCGAGCCGGCGCAGATCAGAATGCTGGGCAAGGGCGACAAGGAGCGCATCGTCCCTCTCGGCTCGTATGCCGTGTCGGCTCTGCAGGCGTGGGTGGTGCGTGGCCGGCCGGTGCTCGCCGCCGCCGGCCGCGGGACGCCCGCGGTCTTCCTCAACGCGCGGGGTGGGCGGCTCTCCCGGCAGAGCGCCTGGACCGTCCTGTCGGCCGCCGCCGCCCGGGCCGGTCTGGCCACCACCGTCTCCCCGCACACGCTGCGGCACTCGTTCGCGACCCACCTGCTGGAGGGGGGTGCGGACGTCCGGGTCGTCCAGGAACTGCTCGGGCACGCCTCCGTGACGACGACCCAGGTCTACACGAAGGTGACGATCGAGGCGATGCGCGAGGTCTATGCCAGTGCCCACCCGCGAGCCCGGTGAGCCGTGTCGAGCGGGCAACGACGGATGTTCGTCGCGATCGTGCCGCCGGCGGCGACGCTGGCCGGCCTGGAGGAGTTCCTGGCCGCGCGTCGCGACCGCGACAGCTCGTGGCGGTGGACACTGCCGTCCCAGTGGCACCTCACCCTCGCCTTCCTGGCGCAGGTGCCCGAACCCGCCGTGGCGGGCCTGCTCACCCGCCTGGCGAGAGCCGCGGGACGTGCCGGGCCGTTCGATCTCGCTCTCGCCGGCGGCGGTGCCTTCCCACGCCTCGGGCGGGCCACTGTGCTGTACGCGGGCGTCCGGTCGCCCGACGACGCCGATCAGCTTCGGCGCCTGGCGTCCGCGGTCAGATCCGCCGCCACCAGAGCGGGCGTCCCAGTCGACGACGGACCGTTCCGTCCGCACGTGACGGTGGCCCGCTCCCGGCGCCCCACCGACGCGCGGAACTGGGTCGAGGACCTGGACGGCTACGAGAGTGCCGGCTTCACCGTCCGTGAGATGGCTCTCATCGAGTCTCGGCTCGGCGGGGGCGAGGGCGGCAGACCCCGATACGACGTGGTGCGGTCGTTCGCGTTCTCCGCCGGGGCGGCAGGCTGACGGCTTGGGCGCGCGGCGTGGCGCAGCACGTCGACGGACCGCCCGGCACGAACGCGCGGTCACTCCACCTGCTCGGGGCGCGCGCCCGATTGCGAGACACATTCGTGATCTTCTCCGCGTGCCTCACCGGAGATCGGCCTCGCCTGGGCTAGCGTCGTCTTCGTGAGCACTGCGTACGGACAGGCCTTCTCACAGGACGCCTTCTACTCGGCCGACGACCACTCTCGCGCGTCCGCGCAACAGTCGTTGCCGATCGAGCCCCCGAAAATGAGCATCGCTCCGCCGCTGGGCCCGACCGGGCGGCCGATGCCGCAGTTCCCCCAGCCTCCGGCGTTGTCGTCGCACGGTCCGGCGCGGATCGTGTCGATGTGCAACCAGAAGGGCGGCGTGGGCAAGACGACGTCCACGATCAGTCTCGGCGCGGCGCTGGCCGAATACGGCCGGCGGGTGCTGCTGGTCGACTTCGATCCGCAGGGCGCACTGTCGGTCGGCCTCGGGATGCACCCGAACGACCTCGATCTCACCGTCTACAACGTCCTGCTGGATCGCAACGTCGACGTCCGCGATGTCGTGCTGCCTACGGAGACCAAGGGTCTCGATCTGCTCCCGGCCAACATCGACCTGTCGGCGGCCGAGGTCCAGCTCGTCGGCGAGGTCGCGCGCGAGCAGGTGCTGTCCCGGGCGTTGCGTCCGGTGATCAACGATTACGACGTCATCCTGATCGACTGCCAGCCCAGCCTCGGCCTGCTCACGGTCAACGCGCTGACGGCTTCGCACGGTGTCCTCATTCCGCTGGAGTGCGAGTACTTCGCCATGCGCGGTGTGGCGATGCTGATGGAGACGATCGAGAAGGTCACCGACCGGCTCAATCCGGCCCTGCAGCTGGACGGCATCCTCGCCACGATGTTCGACGCCCGCACCCTGCACTCGCGCGAGGTGATCGAGCGGATCGTGGAGGCCTTCGGCGACACCGTGCTGCACACCGTGATCGGGCGCACCGTCAAGTTCCCGGAGGCCAGTGTGGTCGCCCAGCCGATCACCGCCTACGCGTCGGGGCACTCCGGCTCGGAGGCGTACCGCCAGCTCGCCCGCGAACTGGTGTCGCGCGGCCGTCTCGCCTGAGGCTGCGCGAGCCGTCTCAGGCGACCCTGCGGATGGACGTCGGCCACGGCTCGATCAGGATGGATCGGTGACGACGACGGAGCAGTCCCCTCCGGTGAACCCGAGTCGGGGCGCCGGCAGCTTCGAACTCCATCTGGAGAACTTCAGCGGTCCGTTCGACCTTCTGCTCTCGCTCATCGCCAAGCACAAGCTGGACGTCACCGAGATCGCGCTGGCCGCGGTCACCGACGAGTTCGTCGCCCATATCCGGGCGCTGGAGGACTGGGACCTCGACCAGGCCAGCGACTTCCTGGTGGTGGCGGCGACGTTGCTCGATCTCAAGGCCGCTCGCCTCCTACCGGTCACCGAACTGGACGATCCGGAGGACCTCGCCCTGCTGGAGGCACGGGATCTGCTCTTCGCCAGGCTGCTGCAGTATCGCGCCTACAAGGAGATCGCGGACCTCTTCGCGCACCGGCTGGCCACGGCCGGACGGTACTTTCCACGCCGCGCCGGCCTGGACCCGGAACTCATCTCGCTGCTGCCGGAGCTGGTCTTCACGACCACTCCGGAGCAACTGGCCGCGCTCGCGGTCACGGCGATGCAACCGAAGCCGCCGCCGCCCTCGGTCGGCCTGACCCACCTGCACGCGCCGGCCGTCTCGGTCGCCGAGCAGGCCGACATCGTCGCGGGGCGGCTCCGCGAGCGCGGCAGTCTCGCCTTCCATGAGCTGATCGCGGACGCGGGGGAGGCGCTCGTCGTCGTCGTTCGGTTCCTGGCCCTGCTCGAGCTGTACCGGGCCGCGGTGATCACGTTCGAGCAAGCGGAGGCGCTCGGTGAGCTGATCATCCGGTGGACCGGTCGCGACGATGTCCCGGTGCAGGTCTCGTCCGAATTCGACGAGGGCGACGATGCGGGATGATGGAGAGCCGCCACCCATCCGAAGAGGAACACATGACCGACGACGAGCACGATTCTCACCGTGAAGTTGAGGTTGAGGTTGGGGTGGCTGACGATCCGGGGGCGCCGGAGGATCCGGACGACCTTGAGGCGTTCGAGACGGGACAGGTGCCCGGAGGCCTGCGGGCGGCGGTCGAGGGCGTCCTCATGGTGGTCGAGGAGCCGGTCAGCGTGGTCAGACTGGCGGCGGCGCTCGAGGCCGGCGTGGAGCAGGTGCGCGAGGTGCTCGTCGATCTGGCCGACCAATACGAGGAGCAGCAGCGGGGATTCGTGCTGCGCGAGGTGGCCGGTGGATGGCGGTTCTACAGCCGTCCCGACCTGGCTCCCGTGGTGCAGCGGTTCGCGCTCGACGGGCAGACCTCCCGGCTGAGTCCGGCCGCGTTGGAGACCCTCGCTGTCATCGCGTACCGTCAGCCGGTGAGCCGGGCGCGGGTCGCGGCCGTCCGCGGAGTGAGTGTCGACGGTGTGGTGCGAACCCTGACCACCCGCGGCCTGATCGCCGAGGTCGGAGTGGACGAGCAGACCGGCGCGTTGCTGTACGGCACCACGCGGGAGTTCTTGGAGCGGCTGGGGCTGTCCAGCCTGGACGAACTGCCACCGTTGGCGCCCTATCTGCCGGACACTGATGTGCTCGATGAACTCGTGGAGGTGATCCGGTGACAGGCCGGGGAAGTCGTGGCGGCCCGCGGTCCGGAGGAGGCGCTTCGCGCGGCTCGGCCTCGGGCGGCAGCTCGCGTGGAGGAGCATGGAGCGGGGGTGCCCGCGGTTCCGGTTCGCGTGGCGCGGGCGGCAAGGCCGGTGCCAAGCGGGCTATGGCCAAGCCGTCGCCGCGACCGAGCCGGAGGCAACGGGACAACGCCCCGTACGAGCTGCAGCCGGATGTGCATGTCGAGGATGGCGTCCGTCTGCAGAAGTTGCTGGCCCAGGCGGGCGTCGCCTCCCGGCGCGCCTCCGAGGAGCTGATCAGCGAGGGCAGGGTCACCGTGAACGGCGTCGTCGTCCGCGAGCTCGGCGTGCGGGTGGACCCGACCTCGACGATCCACGTGGACGGCCTGCGCGTGCAGATGGACACGTCCAAGGTCTATCTCGCGCTGAACAAGCCGCTCGGCGTGGTGTCGACCATGAAGGATCCCCAGGGCCGCCCGTGCCTGGGCGACATTGTCGGCAGCCGGCGGGAACGGCTGTTCCACGTCGGCCGGCTCGACACCGACACCGAGGGCCTGCTCCTGCTCACCAACGACGGTGAACTCGCCAATCGGTTGGCGCACCCGGCCTACGAGGTGCCGAAGGTGTACGTGGCCGAGGTGCCCGCGCCGGTGCCGCGCGGACTCGGTCGGCAGTTGCGCGACGGCGTCGAACTGGAGGACGGCCCGGTCCGGGTGGACTCGTTCAAGTTGATCGACTCCCGGCCCGGAAAGGCGCTGGTGGAGATCGTGCTGCACGAAGGACGCAATCGGGTCGTCCGCCGACTGCTCGAGGCGGTGGGCCATCCGGTGACCCGGCTGGTGCGCGTGCAAGTGGGCCCGGTGCTCCTCGGCGACCTCATCCCCGGACGAACCCGCGCCCTGACGCGGGATGAAGTCGCCGAACTGATGCGGATCGTCCGACTCTGAGCT
>JBDIAG010000389.1:0-5043 GCA_039812305.1 Actinomycetales bacterium
CGCCATGGTGGTCCGAGAGGGCAATCCGAAGAACATCAGGGACTGGGACGACCTGCTCAAGCCGGGCGTGGAGGTGATCACCCCGAATCCCTCGAGCTCCGGCTCGGCCAAATGGAACCTGCTGGCGCCGTATGCGGTGAAGAGCGACGGCGGACGCAATCCGGAGGCCGGACTGGATTTCGTCCGGGAGCTGGTGCGCGATCACATCAAGGTGAACCCGAAGTCGGGCCGGGAGGCCACCACGACGTTCCAGCAGGGGCAGGGGGACGTGCTGATCAGCTACGAGAACGAGGCGATCTTCCTTTCCAAGCAGAATGCGACCGCCCCCGCCGATCACCGGATCGACTACATCACGCCGTCCCAGACCTTCAAGATCGAGAATCCGGTCGCGGTCGTGAACACGAGTGAGAATCGCAAGCAGGCCGACGAATTCGTCTCCTTCCTGTTCAGCGACGAGGGACAGCGACTCTGGGCGGAATCCGGATTCCGCCCGGTGGTGCCGTCGGTGGCCGCCGAGACCGCGGGGCTGTTCCCCGGCGAGATCGGCAAGCTCTACACGATCGACGAACTCGGCGCGGTGCTCGGGCCGGGGGCCGGCGAGGGCGGGGAGGACCTGAAGGGGTGGGCCGCCGTCGATGCGGTGCTCTTCGGCAAGACCGGCGCGATCACCAAGATCTACGACGCGAAAGGGGCAGTCTGATGAGCGCACCCGTGCTCGACACCGGGCCGGCGGAAGTGACGGTCCATGATCAGGTCAAGAAGTTCCGGACGGGGGCGGGCGGGGTCGGCCCGATCGGCCTGGGAGTCGCGACGATCTGGCTCAGCCTGATCGTGCTCCTGCCGCTCGCCGCCATCCTGGTGAAATCCACCGAGGACGGTCTGGGCGGATTCTGGGCCGCGGTCACCAGCGAGGCGGCCCTGGACGCCTTCGCCATCACGGTCTGGGTCTCCTTCCTGGTGGCCCTGATCAACGCGGTCCTGGGGCTCGTGGTGGCCTGGGTGCTGGTGCGCGACGACTTTCCGGGCAAGGGTTTCGTCGACGCGTTGATCGACCTGCCGTTCGCCCTGCCGACGATCGTCGCCAGCATCGTCCTGCTCGGCCTGTACGGGCCGGGCTCGCCGATCAATCTGCATCTGGCCGCCACCCAGCCGGTGCTGGTCATCGCCCTGCTGTTCGTGACGTTGCCGTTCGCGGTCCGCCAGGTGCAACCGGTGCTGAAGGAACTGGAGACCGACGTCGAGGAGGCGGCGGCCTCCCTGGGCGCCGGCAACTGGACGGTGTTCTTCCGGGTCGTGCTGCCGTCCCTGCTGCCGGCCATCCTGACCGGTGCCGGCCTGTCGTTCACCAGGGCGATCGGAGAATTCGGATCGATCGCCATCGTCGGCGGCAACATCCCCGGCGAGACACAGGTCGCGTCCCAGCTGATCCAGCAGCAGATCGAGATCGACGAACCGGTCAATGCCGCGGCCATCTCGGTCGTGCTGCTGATCATCGCCTTCATCGTGCTGAGCATTCTGCGAGTGATCAGCCATCGTGCAGTCAAGAGAGGTCAGGGCGCCTGATGGAGATCTCGACCCGAGCCCGGATCGGCCTGCGATCCGTCGCGCTCGCCTATCTCTTCGTGCTGCTGGTGGTGCCGATCAGCGTCATCTTCTATCGCACCTTCGGCCGCGGTCTTGGCGAGTTCTGGGCCTGGATCACCACGCCGGCGGCGATCTCGGCACTGCAGCTGTCGCTGTTGATCCTGGTCATCGTCGTACCGGTCAACATCGTCTTCGGACTGGTTACGGCACTGGCCCTGAGCCGCGGCCGGTTCCGCGGCCGCGGCGTCATCGAATCGATCGTCGACCTGCCGTTCGCGGTGTCGCCGGTCGTCGTCGGCGTCTCGCTGATCATGCTGTGGGGCGTCGGCGGCTGGTTCGGCGGCATCGAGAACCTCGGGATCCGAGTCATTTTCGGACTTCCCGGGATGGTGCTGGCGACGATCTTCGTGACCTTCCCGTTCATCGCGCGCGAGCTGCTGCCGGTGCTGGACGAGATCGGCGAGGAGCAGGAGGAGGCCGCCGCCACGCTGGGCGCCACCGCCTGGCAGACGTTCTCGCGCATCACCCTGCCGGCCATTCGCTGGGGTCTCACCTACGGTGTGGTGCTCACCGTCGCCCGCTCGCTGGGCGAGTTCGGTGCGGTGATCATGGTGTCGTCGGGATTCCCCGGCATCTCGCAGACCCTCACCCTGCTGGTCCATTCCCGCTACATGGACGACTACAACGAATACGGCGCCTATACCGCCGCCACGCTGTTGATGTTCGTCGCCATTCTCATTCTTATTCTCATGAACCTGCTGCAGCGACAGACGAGGAGAGTCACCCCATGACCATCACGGTCAAGAATGCCAACAAACACTACGGTGACTTCGCCGCACTGGACGACGTCTCCATCGAGATTCCGTCCGGTTCGCTGACGTCGCTGCTGGGGCCGTCCGGCTCGGGCAAGTCGACCCTGCTGCGGGCGATCGCCGGGCTGGACCAGCCGGATTCCGGCACGATCCTCATCGAGGGACGCGACGTCACCTCCGTCCCGCCGCAGAAGCGGGGCATCGGCTTCGTCTTCCAGCACTACGCGGCGTTCAAGCACCTCACCGTGCGCGACAACGTCGCGTTCGGGCTCAAGATCCGCCGGCGCGGGAAGGCGGAGATCCAGAAGAAGGTGGACGAGCTGCTCGGCGTCGTGGGCCTGAGCGGGTTCAAGGACCGCTATCCGGCCCAGCTCTCGGGCGGCCAGCGGCAGCGGATGGCGCTCGCCCGGGCGCTCGCGATCGATCCGACCGTGCTGCTCCTCGACGAACCGTTCGGTGCCCTGGACGCCAAGGTCCGCGAGGACCTGCGGACCTGGCTGCGCCGACTGCACGACGAGGTGCACGTCACGACCGTCCTGGTCACCCACGACCAGGAGGAGGCCCTGGACATCTCCGACCGGATCGCGGTGCTCAACAAGGGCCGGATCGAGCAGCTCGGCTCGCCGTCGGAGCTGTACGACAACCCGGCGAACGAGTTCGTCTTCTCCTTCCTCGGCTCGGTCTCCAAGGTCGGCGGCAAGGTGGTTCGGCCGCACGACATCCGCCTGGAACGGGTCCGGCGGGTCGACGACGCGCTGCCCGCCGAAGTGGTCCGGGTCGTCTTCCTCGGCTTCGAGGTGCGGGTGGAACTGCGGGAACCGGGATCGGCGGAGATCTTCGTCGCGGAGATCACCCGGGGCGACGCCGCCGCACTGCAACTCAACGTCGGCGACGTGATCTACGTCCGGGCCCTACGGGTCGCCGAGGTGGAAGTGGCCAAAGTGGAACAGATCCTGAGCGAGCAGGACGCCGCGGTGAGCTGACGTCGTCGTTCGGACTGGTGGCGAGGTCTGCCGTCTCCGGCACTGCCTCGTCCGGGCCTTGCGTCGGGTGGAGTCTTGCCTTGTCGGTGGGGCCTCGCCTCGTCGGGTGGAGCCTTGCCTCGTCGTGGGTGGAGCCCTGTCCCCTCGGGTGGAGCCCAGTCCCGTCGGGGTGGAGCCCTGCCCCGTCGGGTGGAGCACTGCCAGAGGCGGGCCACCATCACGCCAAGCCGCAGCCTTGTCCGAATGATGCTATTCAGCCGGGCCCTGGTGTCCTCGGGAGGCGTGGTGTTCCCCGCTCCTGTCCGTTCTGGCCGGCCCGCGCGCCCAGGTCCGGTGCCGAGCAGCCGCCTGTTCGCGCGTTGACCAGGTATGTGTCGAGCAGCCGGCGATCGCTGGCTGCTCGGCCGACAACCGGTCAACGCGCGAACACCTGGTCAAGCGAGCAGCCGTTCACGCCGACCGGGACACGACACGGTGCCGACCCCGGGTGGGCGGCTCCTGACGCTCGTCCCCGTCAGGCGTCATATCGGCTGCGCCCACCAGTGCGGCTGCGCCGACCAGTGCGGCTGCGCTCGCCAGTATCGCTTCGCCACCCGCACCACTTCGCCACCAGTGCGGTTGCGCCACCAGCACCGCTTCGCCACCAGCGCGGCGCCACCAGTGCGGCGCCATCAGTGCGGCGCTACCAGTGCGGCGCCACCGGTGCGGTTGCGCCACCAGCACCGCTTCGCCACCCGCACCGCTTCGCCACCCGCACCGCTTCGCCACCAGCACCACTTCGCCACCAGCACCGCTTCGCCGCCAGTGCGGCAGCGTCACCGGTGCGGCTGCGCCCGCCACTGCCCGCTTCACCCACCGATGCGGTTTCATCCACCAATGCGGCTGCGCCGACCAGGGCCGCTCGCCGACCAGTGCGGCTGCGCCGACCGTCGCGGCGTCGACCCTTGCGGTTGCGCCACCAGTGCCCAGCCGTCAGGTTCACCCGGACGCTTCAGTACGCCGGTGCGATGGGCAACAAACCGGTCTCAATTGGTGCCGGTCTTCAGTACCGTGCGGTAGGTGAACCGGTATCTGGTCCTGCGCGAGGGAACCTCGGACAAGTTCTGGCGGATCGAGGTGGACGGTGACGCGGTCACCGTGCACTACGGTCGCTCGGGCACTAACGGTCAGCGCAAGACGAAGAGCTACGCCAATGCCGCCGCGGCGCAGCAGGACGCGGCGAAACAGATCGCGGCCAAACTCCGGAAGGGCTACTCCGACGACCCGGACGCCGGTGCGTCGAACGCCGCTCCCACGAGTGAGGCGTCGGCGGCCACTGGAGCCGCGTCCGCAACCACCGCGGGCCGGCCTGCGAACACGGACCCTGCGTCCTTGACCACTGCGCCGGTGACGGCGGCGTCCGCACAGACGGAGTCTGCGTCCGACGCGGCCGAGCCCCCGACCGCCGGGCCCGCTACCACCACCGAACCTACGGACGCGGATCCCGCCACCACCGAGCCCGGGCCTGTGCCCACCGCCGGACCTGCGACCGCCACTGGGCCTGTGCCCACCGCCGGGCACGGACCCGTGCCCACCGCCGGACCCGCGACCACCGCCGGACCCGCGACCACCACCGGGCCTGCGACCACCGCCGGACCTGCGACCACCGGGCCCGAGGACGCCGC
>JBDIAG010000390.1:0-4998 GCA_039812305.1 Actinomycetales bacterium
CGAGCTCGTCCGCCAGGGTCTTGGCCACCATGGCCAGACCGGGCCGCAGGCCGTTGGACGTAGCCAGCCCGGCGATCGGCGACTTGGCCGAGGAGGACAGGACGAAGACGATGGAGCCACCTTCCGTCCCGATCCCACGCGCCACGGCCTTCGCGGTTCTGATCGCGCCGAGGAAGACCGTCTCGAAGGACGAGCGCCACGCCTCGTCACCGGTGTCGAGCACGCTGCCCGCCGCCGGACCGCCGACGCTGATCAAGGCTCCGTCGACGCGGCCGAACCGGCCGATGGCGGCCGCGACGCACTGCTCGGGCGCCTGCGCGTCGGCCAGGTCGATCGGCAAGGCGAGCACTCGGTCCGTGGTGCCCAACGATTCGGCGGTGTTGGAGATGGCTACGCGGTCGCGTGAGGCGATGACCAGCCGGGCGCCCTCATCCGCCAACACGCGGGCGCAGGCGCGCCCGAGCCCTTTGGAGGCGCCGGTGACGATGTACACGCGATCAGTGAGACCTAAATCCATGGGACTATCGTGCCGTACGGGTCAGCCGGACAAGGCGATGGCCCGGCCCGTGTTCACCCGATTCGCTCATTGCGACTGTCCCCGGTCGGGTTTCGACCGTCAACCGAGTGAAAATGCTGGGCGTCAAGCTGCGCGTCTTCCATTTCCTCGTCGGTCGGCCGTCGTCGCGTACGACGCCGTGGTGCCGGCTTCGGCGTGACGGCGGAGGTGTCCGGCGGCGTGGACCCGGCTCCTGCGGACTGCGCCGTGCGTTCCGCCTCGTCGGCCCGTTCGTCCTCGAGGGTGCGCCGGACGAGGATCAGGAACCCGGCGAATCCGCCGACACCAAAGATCACCCACTGGATCGCGTAGGAGAGATGCGGTCCTTCGTCCAGTTCGGGTTCGGGGAGAGTGACCGGGGCGCTCGCGGGCGCGGGTGCCTCGGAGGCGAGTTGTCCGTAGGCGTGGGCGACCAGGTTCGAGTCCTCGACTGCTCCGCCGGAGAGCCGGCTGAGTTCGCCGGCGAGCCGCGTGGGAACGATGCGGTACGCCTGCCCGCGCGGAGCCTGCTGGTCGCTGTCGTTCTCGGGCAATTGCAGCCGGGCGACGATCGTGACCTCGCCCGAGGGGGGAGCGGGCACCGAATCGGGACGTTCGCCGGTCTCGCCGGTGGGGACCCAACCACGATTGACCAGCAGGACGTCGCCGTCGTCATCGGCGAACGGCACGAGCACGTAGAAGCCAGCCGCGGAGTTCAGCGGACGATTGCGGACGAGCAGCGTGGCGTCGGTGAGGTAGTGACCGCTGATCTCGACCGGCCGCCAGGTGAGCGACTTCGGTACCGCGGCCGACGGTTCCGGTACGAGGGCCGACAGTGGCACCGGATGCTGGTCGTAGTTCGATTCGATGAGGTGGTTGGCAGCGAGGCGCTGCTCGCGCCGATGCCACTGCCATCGGGACAGCAACCCGCAACCGACTGCCAGGCAGATGACCAGGATGAACAGTCCGAGCCAGCGTCGGCTGAAGAGGAACCTCACCACCGCAACATCACCACGCAGCCACCGTATGACGGGTCGGCGCGTGGTCTGTCACCGGCCGGGGAGAAGCGGGCCGGTGCGGCTCAGCCGACGAGGGCCGCCTGGTCGAGGACGACCGTCTGCTCGAAGGCCTCCACCTCGCGGAGGTAGCCCCGCGTGTGCAGGAAGTGCGCCAGGTGCTCGCGGTGAGCGTCGCAGGCGAGCCAGGTCTTGCGACGCTCAGGGGTGTGCAGTCGTGGGTTGTTCCAGCGCAACGCCCACTTGGCACTGGCCCTGCAGCGGCGGGAGCTGCACATGGGATCACATGCAGGTTCGTGGATCTCGCCGTGGTTGGTGACGCTGTCAGTCACGTGTCCACCTTCAGGATTCGCAGCGGTTGGGGTGAGGGGTACCGCGGCCCACGAGTTGTACTCGGGAAGCGAGGGCCGAAAGCCACACTGGCAGGGTTGCTCGCGTCACACAAGCCACACGCTGGGAGATGTCGTGACGTGTTCGTCACACTGCCGTTGCACGATGGCTACATGCCGGAAACCTGCCATTCTCGCGCAGGTGAAGAACCGCTTCGCGCACGTTCACCATCGGCACCCGGCTGTTCACCTCGGCGCCAAGGTAATCGGCTAATTCGGTCGAGCGAAGTGGTTCTCCGAGGTCGCCCATGCGGAGTTGGAAGGCGACCTCGAGAATCAGGTACCGGCCGGGTTCGCGGTTGAACCGGCTGTCACCGGGAGCGAAGTCGCAGTCCGCCATCGCGAAGGTGCGCTGGGTGCGGTCACGGCGGTCCCAGGTGCGTACCCGGGCGATGGTGTCGGAGACCTGCTGGCCATAGGCGGAGAGGTTCCGGATCGGTACCGCGCCGACCTGGCCCGGAACCCCGGAAAGCGCCTCCAGGCCGATCCAGTCGTTGTCGACGCACATGGCCACCAGGTCGTCCCAGTTCTCACCGGCGGCGACGGTCAGCATGACCGCACTGCAATGGGCCAGAGTGTCGACCTGGCACGACTCCGCGTCGACGACGATCCCCGTCGTGGCGACCTGCACGACCGTCACATTGTTCGCGACCGTCACATTGTTCGCGACCGTCAGATTGTGCGCGACCGTCACATTGTGATGGAGGAGTGCATCGGTCGTGGGCGCCTCGTCGTTCGGCGGGGCAGGTGGCCCGTCGTTCGGTGCCGGCATCTCAATCGGTGACGGAGCCTCGCCCGGTGTCGGTGTTGCTGCCCCATCTTGTGTCGGTGTTGCTGCGCTGTCTGGTGTCGGTGCAGGTGCCCCGACTGGTGTCGGTGTTGGAGCCTCGCCCGGTGTTGGTGTTGCTGCCCCGCCTGGTGCCCGTACCCGGTCCGGCGTTGCCGTCCCGTCCCATGTCGGCACGTCGCCCAGGATCCGGACAAGCTCACCTCGCGCGTCGGCGGCGGCGACCGCCGCCACGAATTCCCGCTCCGTGCGCGCGATCACCCAGGTGTCGCCCCTGGCGGCAGGGTCAGTGGCTGGTTCCGTGAGTCGACCCTCCGTGATGGCGACCGGGAGGCAGCCGGTAGACGGTCGGCTCGGTCAGATGCGGAATCTCGTGCTCGGGTCGCTCCAGTCCTTGCTCGCGCTGATCTCCGCTGGCGTTGGCCAGGATCACCGCGACATAGGGCAGGAACACGGCTCCGGCGATGAACACCCAGGTGAACCAGCCGTAGGGCACCGCCACGGCGAGGATGAAGCAGACCAGTCGGATGGACATCGCGACCCAGTACTGGATCTGCCTGTGCGTGAGGTCTTTGCTGCGACCCGAGTGCGCCGTGGTCACGCTGAAGACCTGCTCATGCGTGCGGTATCTCGGGGGCAGAATGCCCCACCGCGATCGGGGCTTATAGGGGACGCTCACTCTTGCCAACCTACGCTCATCTGTTGCGGGACACCATAGATGTCAGGTCGCGACAGGCCATCCCCATCGCGTCGCCGGCACCCGGAGGGAACCTGACCCACTCCACCGTCCGCCCGAATGATCCCGACTCTACCGTCCGCCCGAATGATCCCGACTCTACCGTCGTCACGATCACTCGAGGAGCCTGGGACCGCAGTGTCCCGCCGGGGGACTGCCCTGCCCAAGACTCGCCCCGTCACAACCGGCCGGCGGGCCGGCATGACGCTCCCTGAGTGCACCGCGACGTAGGGCGCCGCGGGCCCCGGGGCGGTCGTGGAGATGCGTGACGCGACCTGAGTGCACCACGCCTGAGTGCACCACGCCTGAGTGCACCGCGCCTGAGTGCGCTGCGACGTGGTGCTATGTGCCCTGGGCGGTCGTGGACAGGCGCGACGCGACCTCAGTGCACCCGCGACGATGTGCTACGTGCTCTGAGCGGTTGTGGAGATGTGTGAGGCGACCTGAGTGCACCGCGACGAGGTGCTACGTGCCCTGGGCAGTCGTGGACATGTTGAACTCGGCCACCCGCGCCGCGGGCGCGCTCGAGCGGGTGAAGTAGTCCGCCCATTCGCGGCTGAGCGCCGGCTGACTGGTGGTCGCGGCCTGGATCCGATCGAGGATCGAGACCGGCGAGTCGTTGAACCGGAAGTTGGACGTCACCCCGACCACCTCGCCACCCTCCACGAGGTAGACGCCGTCGCGGGTGAGCCCGGTCAGCAACAGCGTCATCGGATCGACTTCGCGGATGTACCAGAGCGAAGTGACCAACAGCCCGCGCGAGGTCCCGGCGACGAGGTCGTCCAGGCTGCCCTGGCCTCCGGGCAGGCTGGCCTGCAGATTGCCGATCGCTGGCTGCGGCGGCAGGTCGGCTTTCTCGCCGGTGAACCGGCTGGCCGGTAGGGCACGCAGCACACCGTGGGAGATCCACTCGGTGCGATCGAGTTCCAGGCCGTTGTCGAAGACGGATTCCGTCGGGTCGGAGGCGACGCTGGCCACGAACGGCGCGCACCCGATCCCGGTGGCATGGGGATCGCTGCTGAGGTCGAGCCCGGCCCGGCTCAACGTCTCGCCGACCCGCGTGCCGCCACCCGGGCGCGAGAAGGCACTCTTGCCCTCCGCGGCGGAACGGGCGTCAGCACTCCAGTAGAGGTAGACGAGGAGATCCAGCACGGAGGTGGCCGGCAGGATCGTGTCGTACCTGCCCGGTGCCACGTCGACTCGGCGTCCTTGCCATTCCAGCCGCTGGGCCACCTGCTCGGCCAAGGCCATCACGTTGGTTTCGGCCAGCCGATCCACCGTGTCGTTGGCGTAGCTGGAGCGCTGCCGGCTGTGCGACTTGCCGGTGATCTCGACAGTTCCCGATGGCTGGACGTGCCGTCGTCGGACCCCGGCGCTGGTACCCAGCCAGGTCGTCGTCCGGTGCTGTTCGGCGAAACCGAACAATTCCGCGTCCTGCGAGCGGAACAGCTCGAGAGCCGAATGCAACTGCTCGGCGGTGACCGTGAGTTCCTCGGGGCCGATCAGGTCGGCCGGCTGCTCGAAATCGGTGTCGA
>JBDIAG010000391.1:0-4997 GCA_039812305.1 Actinomycetales bacterium
TCGACCAGCCGGCTGTTCCCGCGTTGACCAGCTATGCACCCACTGGCCGGCGATCCCTGGCTGCTCGGCCCACAACCGGCTGGCGCGGGGATATCCGGCTGTAAGAGGCCACCCGGCGAGCCGGCTGCACGAGCCCACCCTGCAAGCCGGCTGCACGAGGTCACTTGGCGAGCCGGCTGCACAAGGCCACCCCGAGCCCCGCGAGCCGGGCTGTACGAGCCCACCCCGAGCCCCGCGAGCCGGCTGCACAAGGCCACCCCCGCGAGCCGGGCTGCACGAGCCCACCCCGAGCCCCGCGAGCCGGGCTGTACGAGCCCACCCCGAGCCCCGCGAGCCGGCTGCACAAGGCCACCCCCGCGAGCCGGGCTGCACGAAGCCCACCCCCGAGTCCCGCGAGCCGGTCACCCGAGGACGCTCTGCAGCGCGGCCAGGCCGAATGCGCGAACGGCGGAGGAACCGGACCACGAGGCCCGGCACAGCTCAACGGGTCCGGGGACGTAGAAGCGGCCCCCCGGGTGAACAAACCCAGGAGGCCGCTTGCGGGCACTCTCGGACGAGTCGACTCGTCCCGGAGGAGGTCCCTTGACTACGAGATGGGGTCCCCGGCTATACGACGGGTCGGCTATACGACGGGTCGGCTACGCGACGGGGTCCCGACTACGAGGTCCTTTGACTACTTCTTCTTCCGACCGATGGTCTGGAAGATGGAGCCATCGGTCACGTGCTCTTCGAGTTCCTCCAGCGTGCGCCCACGGGTCTCGGGCACGAACTTGAGGACGAAGAGGAACGATATGACGTTCACGACCGCGAACATGATGAACAGGCCCATACCCACGGCGTGGACGATCGAGGGCACGGTCAGGGCGAGGATGCCGTTGGCGATCCAGAGGACGAACACCGAGACGCCCATGCCGATACCGCGCATGTGCAGCGGGAAGACCTCGGAGAGGTACACCCACACGGCGATGTTGAGGAACAGCTGGATCGACCCGATCATAATGACGATCAGCACCAGGAACGCCCACGGGCGCGCCGGGTTGCCCACCGGGAGCAGAGTCATGCCGATGGCGATCAGGACGTGCGACAGCGCGGTCAGCCCGGTGCCCCAGAGGAAGTTGGCGCGACGGTCGATGCGGTCCATGAGGAACAGGGCGATCGAACCACCGATCACCGCGATGACGCCCGGTGCGATGTTGACCCAGCCGATCCACTCCTCCTTGAAGCCCGACTCCTTCAGAAGGCGCTGACCGTAGTACATGATCGCGTTCACGCCGGTGAACTGCTGAGCGACACCCAGACCACAGGCGACCAGCAGGATCGCGATCAGGTTCTTGTTCGACAGGACCGCGCTCAGGCCGAGCGCCTGGCTCGCCTGCTCGTGCTCCTCCTCCGCCGTGTGCGTGACCTCGGCGAGCTCGGCCTCCGCACGCTCAACCGAGCGGACCGTCTTCAGCACCTCGAGAGCCTTGTCGTTCCGGCCCTTCTCGACGTACCAGCGCGGTGACTCGGGCATCCGCAGCATGCCGAAGAAGAGGCAGATCGCCGGAAGCGAGCAGACGAAGAACATGTAGCGCCAGACGCCGTCGTGGTGTCCCAGGGTGGCGGCCAGGATCGCGTTCACGACGAAGGCTGCGAGCTGTCCGACCACGATCATCAGCTCGTTGCGGCCGGCGAGCGAACCACGGATCTCGAACGGCGCGATCTCGGCCAGGTACACCGGCACGACCGCCGACGCTCCGCCGACCGCCAGGCCCAGCAGAATGCGCCCCAGGATGAGGACCGCGTAGACCGGCGAGAAGACCACGAAGAGAGTGCCGCCGAAGAACAGGACGGACAGGATGATGATCGTCGGACGGCGGCCGATGGCGTCGGAGAGCCGGCCTCCGATCATGGCGCCGAAGGCTGCCGCGAAGATCAGCGAGCTGGAGACCAGACCCACCTGGAAGTCGGTGAGCCCCAACTCCGCCTGCATCGGGCGCTCGGCGCCGTTGAAAACGCCGGTGTCGTAGCCGAAGAGGAGGCCACCGAACGTTGCAATGATTGCGACGAGGCCGAGGCGTTTCCGATGTGGCCCGTCTGTGAGCGGCGGCAGCAGAGATTCACTGGCTGATGCGCCGTGTGCCATCTTGACTCCTTTGTCTATCGGTGTGCGATGCATGGACCTTGGAACGATCCAAGCGCAGTGGTGTCACTGTGCCAGCGCCCATATGTCCTGTCAAGGTTCAGGATCTTATCTCTCCGTCGCCCCCGTTCGTAAAGATGACAGCACATATGAAGATGTCGGCACGCGGGAGAGTCGGACGGAATGGCCGGGTGGCGCGATCACCGTCCGCAGACGATCAGGGAGCTGCGGTGGGAACGATCGTCGGCCACCGCCGGGGTGAACCGTGATCGGGCGCCCACCTCGTTGGTCCTCGACGCTGGAGCACTCACGACGGCGCATCGTGGCACACATCGCGTCAGAAAGGGGAAGGGCCCACCGGGTACATCCCGGTGGGCCCTTCCCGACGGCGGCTGCTAGTCGAAAGCTCCGCAGAACGCGTCGAGCGCGGCGTCGGCGTCGGCACTCGCCCAGCCTTCGAGTCCGACGACGCCCGAATACCCGATCTCCTCGAGGACGCGAGCGATGGCGGGGTAGTTGATCTCGCCGGTGCCGGGTTCGCAGCGGCCAGGCACATCGGCCACCTGGATCTCCCCGATGAACGGCTGGCACTCACGCACCAGTTCGATCAGGTTTCCCTCGCCGATCTGGGCGTGGTAGAGGTCGAGGTTCATCCGCAGATGCGGCGAGTCGACGGCGGCCACCAGAGCCCGGGTATCGGCCGCGGTCGCGAAAGGCGTACCGGGATGGTCGACAGCCAGATTGAGGTTCTCCATCGTGAAGACCCGGCCGGCGCGGCGACCGAGCTCCGCGAGTCGGCGCAAGGTGTCGGCGGCCGCGAGCCACATCTGCGGCGTCACCCGCGCGACCGGCTTGACGGGCAGTCCACGGTTGTCGAGACCCGTCCCGTGGACGTTGAGCCGCGGGCAGTCGAGGCGCTCGGCGATCGCCAGGGACTGTTCCGCCGTGCGGAGGAACTCCTCGATCTCCCCGGAGTCGGTGAGATTGCCGGCGAGATATCCGGTCATGGACGAGAAGGTGGCCCCGCTGGACGCCAGCGCATCGATGTCCTTGGTCGACCAGTCCCAGATCTCCACCTGAAGGCCACGGTCCCGGATGCGCTTCACGCGTTCGAGAAAGGGCAGGTCGACGAAGAGCATCTCGGCGCTCGCCGCCAGGGTGTACGACGTCATCGGCTGACCTCGGCCAGGTCGACCGACGAGCCGGTTTCAACACTCTGAATCGAGGCCAGCGCAATGGCGATGGCCGTTCGCGCACTCGCGCCCGGCACCCTCGACGGAGCGCCGATGCGCACGGATTCGGCAAACGCCTCGAACTCGCCAAGATAGGCACTCTGGAGGAGTTCCGTGTCGCGCCGCGCGGTCTGGGCAGACAATCCGTCGGCCGTATAGGCGACCATGTTCGTGGCTCGTGCATCGCCGGCCGTGACCATGCCGGCCGAACCGAAGACCTCCCCTCGAACGTCATAGCCATACATCGCGCAGAAGCTCGCCTCCGCGACGGCAATGGCGCCGTTGTCGAACTGGACGGTCACGACCGCCGTATCGAGGTGGCCACTCGATTTCGCCTCGGGACGCACGAGCGCGTCCGCCAGAGCCGTGACTCGGACCGGCTGTGCGGACGGATTGAGCCAGCACACCGTGTCGAAGTCGTGGATAAGGGTCTCCAGGAAGATGGTCCATTGCGGGATTCGGGCCGGATCGGCGGTGAAAGGGCCTGGGTCGCGGGTCAATGACCGGATCAACTGTGGAGTGCCGATCACTCCGTCGTCGATCGCCCGGCGTGCCGCAGCAAAGCCGGGAGCGAACCGCCGATTGAAGCCGACCTGCAGGATCACGTCCGCCTTCTCGGCCGCATCGATCGCACGGTCCGCGTCCTCGAGGGTGAGCGCCATCGGCTTCTCGACGAAGACGTGCTTGCCCGCCCCGGCCGCCGCGACGACCAGCTCGGTGTGGAACCGCGCCGGCGAACTGATGACGACACCGTCGAGGTCGGCGTCGGCCCACAGGTCGTCCACGTTCTGCGTCCACCGCGGCCCGCCCAGCGAGGTGGCCAGCCGCTCGGCCGCGCCCGGTACCGGGTCGCAGACCCAGCTGAGCTCCACTCCGGGAACCCTTTTCGCAAGAAGCTCGGCGTGGCTCGACCCGATCCTCCCGGCACCGATCAGCCCGATCCTGGTGGGCCTGGGGGCGGACGGGCGGGCGGCCAACTGCTGGCCCTCGCTCATGAACTCTCCTATCTGGCACGTGCTATGGCACGTGCCATTTTGCTGGTGTCGAACGTGCAGGTCAAGCAACGGACCGCGGTGGGCAGGGCCACTGCGGGGAAGGACGGCTACCTCTTGGCGTGGATGTAGATCGCGCCGGTGGTGACGTCCTCCTCGAGCTGCTCCAGCGTGCGGCCTCTCGTCTCCGGCACCCAGCGCAGAACGAAGAGGAACGCCACGACGTTGAGTGCCGCGAAGGCGAAGAAGGATCCGGAGAGTCCGATCGCCTCGATGATCGAGGGGAAGAACAAGCTCAGGAACGCGTTCGTCATCCACAGGACGAAGACCGAGATACCCATACCGAATGCGCGCATATGCTGCGGGAAGATCTCCGAGAGTGTCACCCACGTGGCCACATTGAGGCACAGCTGCATCGAGCCGACGAAGAACACGATCAGCAGCAAGAGAACGTAGGGCTTGGCCGCGCTGCCGTCGGGAAGGATCTTCGCGGCCGTGCCGATGAGCAGGTGCGAGAAGGCGACGAGTCCGTAGCCCCACAGGAAGGTCTTGCGGCGGCTGAAGCGATCCATCATCTGCAGAGCGATAATCGCGGTGATCACCGAGATTGCTGCCGGGGCGATGTTCGCGATGAGACCGCCGCCATGCCCG
>JBDIAG010000392.1:0-4965 GCA_039812305.1 Actinomycetales bacterium
GCCACCGACCGGGATGAGGTCGGACTGGACGAGCATCTGAGCTTGCACTGCCTGCGGCACTCGTATGTCACGCACCTGATCGAGCACGGCTACCCGGAACGGTTCGTGACCGAGCAGGTCGGGCACCTCTGGGGCTCCACGACGGCGATCTACACGAATGTCTCGAACGACTTCAAGAACAAGACCCTCCAGGCTGCCCTGGCGAGGGTCTACCCGAACAGCGAGGAAAGGGAACGATGATGACCAGGACGATCCAGGTGCAGTGGAACCTGCGGCAGGTGATGGCCGACCGGGGCCTGTTCCAGACCAGCGAGCTGTTGCCGCTGCTGGAAGAACGCGGTATTCACATGACTCGTGAGCACGTCTACCGACTGGTGACGAAGACCCCGCAACGGCTGAACACCGAAGTCCTCGTCGCGCTCTGCGACGCGTTGGCCTGCACCCCGGCCGATTTGATCGTCGGGGTCGTCGCCGAGCAGAAGCAGGCCAGGACCGGCACCAGCGAGGGTGGCCCGCAGATCGGTGAGCTGCGCCCGATCCGGGCGAAGATCAGACGCCCCGAGGGTGTTACGGAGTGAGGACGCCCCGCCGCACCGACTGCGCCAGATGCGGGGAACGTGAGGCGGGGTTCGTTCTTCCCACCGGGTCGATCTGCGCGATCTGCCGTCGAAGCCTCGCCTACCACCCGGCGGTCTGCCCCGAGTGCTTCGAGCTGCGCCCGATCGCTTACCCGTCGCTGAGCAGCTACAACGTGCTGGTCTGCGCCGGATGCGCCGAGGAACCGTCCATCTTCGTCTGCACCGGATGCGGGCGGGAGGATCACCCCTACGGCAACACCCGTTGCGCCCGCTGCATCCTGCGCGAGCGTCTGACCGCGCTGCTCACTGACCCGACCACCGGGGAGATCCATGCCGGGCTTCGGCGGTTGTTCGACGCGATGCTGGACTCGCCTCGCCCGCAGACCGCGATCTACTGGCTCTCCCGTCCACCCGGGCACGGCCCCGCACTGCTACGACAGATGGCCACTGGGGCAGGCGGCGATCTCGCATGAGACTTTCCAGACGTTGCCGATGACTCCCGGTTACAACTACCTGCGTGACCTCCTCGCCGCCGTCGGTGTCCTTGAACCATACGAGCCGCGCATCGAACGGATCGGCCCCTGGCTGGACGAGCTGATCACCACCCTGAGCGAGGTCCACCAGCACACCGTGACGCAGTTCGCGCGCTGGGTGATCCTGCGCCGCCTGCGCGCCCGCTCCGACCGCGACGAGCTCACCAAGGGCATGGTCCAAACCGCCCGCCACAACCTCAAACAGACCATCGCGCTGCTGACCTGGCTCGAGCAGCAAGACGTCGAGATCACCGACCTCACGCAGCCCATGCTCGAGGGCTACCTCGACGAGCGGCCCCGGCACACCGCGACGACCCTGCACCCGTTCGCGCGGTGGCTGAACAGCACCGGCATCAACACGAAGATCCGCCTGGACTACATCGCCCCCTCGACCGCGCAGGTCGCGATGAGCGACACCGACCGATGGGAGCACGTCCACACCCTGCTGCACGATCACAGCATCCGCCGCTACGTCCGCATCGCCGGGCTGTTCATGTTGCTGTTCGCTCAGACCGTCACGAGTATCACCCGGATGCGCGCCGCCCAAGTCGATGTCAGCGACCCCGCCCGCGTCTTCGTGACCTTCGAGTGCACCCCGGTCGAGATGCCCGAGCCCCTCGGTCAGCTCCTGCGCGAACAACTCTCCGCGCGCGGCCAAGCCTCCTACGTCAGCAACACGAACGAGTGGCTCTTCCCTGGTGGCATCCCCGGCCGCCATCTCGTCACCGAGAACATCCGCTCACAGCTCGTGGTCCTCGGCATCCGGCCACGCCCCGCGCGGCACGCCGCGATGTTCGCCCTCGCAGCCCAAGTCCCGCACATGATCCTCGCGCAGACCCTCGGGATCTCGAACACCGCCGCCACCACTTGGGCTGCTCTCGCCGCCCGAGACTGGTCCAGCTACATCGCCACGCGATGAACCCGGCGAACTATGCCAAGGTGCCTTGGTGATACTCCGCGATCCATCCTCGCGACGTCCAGCGCCAGATCGTTGAGCGTCGGCTGAGCCTGCCTTCCTGGTCGAGCTCGTACGTGACGAGGAAGAGGCCATCGGCCAAGCTGCGCGCCTCGAACTCCTTGATCGTCCACAGGTCCTCGCGCGGATGGGCATATCTCTCGACCAGCGTCTCGATGACGTACTCCCGGGAATAGACGCGACCGCTCGCTCCGACCTCCCAGTAGCCCGCGGCGGTCATCGACTCGAAAACCTGGCGTCCGGAACCGACCTCGGCATGATGGAAGATCGGCTCCAGCGCACGGAGCTGCTCGGTCACCTCAGCGTGGTCGTTCGTCTCCATCTCCCAATCGTCTCAAACCGTTGGCCCGGATCACGCGAACCCGGACTGACAACCCGCGCCCTCGTCCTCGCCGCGCACGGGAACAATGCCCGCCCTCAATAACGCACGTCCGCCGATAATGGATGGGGCGCACCTGGCCGCTGGGTCGGCCCTTCATCGCTGGCTCGGGAGGCGTCGGCCGTGGTGATGACGATCCGTGTGATGTCGTCCGGGCGCAGTTGAGTCCCGCCTAATCCCAGGCGAATCCGAGTCGCTGGAACCTGCAAGCGTCGAGTTCTCCGTCACCTGCGACAGGTCGAGCGAGATCATCGGCAGGCTGGGGGTCGAACGTCACGATGGAGGGCCCATGAAGGCGAACCCGGCTCCGAGTTCCAGCACGAAGTCGGTGACGTGCCCATTGCGTTGACCAGCGCAGATGCGCATCGCGGATTCTCACGGGCGGATGCTCCACTGGGCCGCCGCGTTGCGTTCGCGCCAGAAGTCGGCGTAGCGGCCGCGGGCGTTCAGGAGTGTGTCGTGGTCGCCGGCCTCGGCCAGCCGCCCGTCGTCGAGGAAGACGATCTGATCGGCGTGCTGGATCGTGGCGATCTTGTGGGCGATGACGACGACGGTTCGACCTGCCGCGACGAGTTCGCCGATGCCCGCGCTGATGGCGGCCTCGTTCTGGGGGTCGAGCGCGGCGGTGGCCTCGTCGAGGACGACGATCGGCGCGTCCTTGAGGAGGGCGCGGGCGATGGCGACTCGCTGGCGTTCCCCGCCGGAGAGCGCGACGCCGCCTTCGCCGGTGCGGGCCTGCCACCCTTCGGGGAGACGTTCGATGATCTCATCGAGCCGGGCTGCGGTGGCGGCAGCTCGGAGCTGCTCGTCGCTGGCATCCGGAGCGGCGACACGGAGGTTGTCTTCGATCGTGCCGTCGAACAGGTAGGTGTCCTGGAACACGATGGCCAGGGTCCGCATCAGGTCGGCGGTGGGGATGTCGCGGAGGTCGATACCGCCGATCCGGATGGAACCTGTGTCGACATCCCAGAAGCGAGCGATGAGTCGGAGCAGGGTGGTCTTGCCCGACCCGGAGGGTCCGACGATCGCGGTCATGCCCGCAGCCGGGATCGTGACCGTGAGGTCGTCGATGACGCGGCTCTGCTCGTAGCCGAAACTAACCCGGTCCAGCGCGATGTCGTGCCCGGAGGGAGCCTGACCATCTGCGGGCTCGGGCAGGGGCCTGGCGGTCAGGATGGTGCCGACGCGTTCGAGGGCCGCGTCCGCGACCTGGATCGCGCCGGAGAGGCTGGCGACCTGGGCGAGGGGTTCGATGAAGCGGGAGGCGAGCACGAGGATCGCGATGGCGTCGGGCACGGCGAGCTTCCCGCTGGTGGCGAGCCACGCGCCGACGACCACGACGAGCGTGAAGCCGATCTGCACGATCCCGACGTAGGCGTACTGCGGCAATGTGTGCCGGGCGAGGGCGTGGCGGAAGGCGCGCCGTTGCTCGTCGAGCGCGCGTTCCATCGGCGCGAATCCGGCGCCGGCCCGTCCGGTGGCGCGGAGCACCGGCTGGGCCTGGGCGAACTCGATGGCGCGGGCGGCGGCTTCCTCGGAGGCGTCGTCCATCAGGTGCTGGGTGTCCCGGACGATCGGTGCCGACCAGCGCATCACGAAGACGGCGGCAGGCACGACGACGAGGAAGGCCAGGCCGATCCGCCAGTCCAGGAGAAGCACGCCGACCACGACGGTGGCGGGCGTGGCGATCGCCGCGATCCGCTCCGGCCAGACATGGGAGACGATGCCCGCGGCCGTGGTGGTGTTCTGCGCGACGACACGCGCGATCCGCCCCGGTGTCTGGCTCACGTACCAGCCCAGCGGGAGCCGTCCGAGGTGATCGCCGAGACCGTGTTGCAGGTCTCGCATGACCCGGTTCGCGGTCGGGTATCCGACCGCGTGTCCCCACCACACGCTCGCCAGGTAGAAGACGCCGACGACGGCGATCGCCAGCAGCCACCGGAGCGCCTCGGCGGTGCGGATCGGATCGGACAGCAGCGCGCGCAGCAGTGGCAGGAGCATCACCAGGACGACGCCCTGGAGGACACCGGAGAGCGTGTAGCGCAGGGCGAGCGCGCGGATCGGGCCGCGGTGGGGCCAGAGCTGGAGGATGCGGCGGATCATCGGGACTCGCCCTTTCCGTGCGGGGACGTGCGCTGCGCGGTCGGTGTCTGCGCCGCCCACATGGCCTGGTACCGGCCGCTGGCGGCGAGGAGCTCGTGGTGGGTGCCGCGTTCGACCACGCGGCCGGCGTCGAGGACGACGATCTGGTCGGCGTGCTGGATCGTGTAGAGCCGGTGGGCGACGACGACGAGCGTGCGTCCGCGAGCCAGGACGCTCAAGGCCTCTTGCACGGCGTTCTCGTTCTCCGGATCGACGTAGGCGGTGGCCTCGTCCAGCAGCACGATCGGGGCGTCCTGGAGGATGGCGCGGGCGATGGTGATCCGCTGCCGCTGTCCGCCCGAGAGCACTCCGCCGCGACCGGAGACCACCGTGTCGTAGCCCTCCGGCAGCGCCAGG
>JBDIAG010000393.1:0-4955 GCA_039812305.1 Actinomycetales bacterium
TGCGCCGCTCGGAGAGGATCTGTCCGGCCCGGGTCACCGAGGCCACCGAGATGTGCCGGTGCCCCACGTCGATCCCCACCGCGACACCGGCGCCCCGGTTGAGCTGCAGCAACTGGCCGTGGCCCTGCTTGCGCACCGTGGAGATGGTGTTGTTGGCGATCAGTTCCCGCACGATGTTGGAGACGGTGGAGGGAGCGAGCCCGGTCGCCCGGGCCAGCTCGGCCTGGGTCATCGAGGAGCCGGACTCCAGCATGCCGAGCACGCGCTGCTGGTTCGCGCTGCGCATCGCGGCGGGCGAGCCCGGCCCCTGGCCGGTCCCGCGCACATTCTCCATCGACTCATGCCTCCACAACCGTGGGGATGATCATCGGACGGCGCCGCAGCTTGTTGCCCGCCCACCGTCCGACCACCCGCCGGACCACCTGCTGCAATTGGGCGACGTCTACAGTACCCCCGGCCATCGCCTCCACAAGGGCTGCGCCCACCTGCGGCTTGATGGAGTCGAAGACGTCGTCCCCCTCGGCCACCCCTCGGGCGTGGATCTCCGGGCCGGCGATGACGTGTCCGTTCGTGGAGTCGACCACCGCGAAGATGGAGATGAAGCCCTCGCCGCCGAGGATCCGGCGATCCTGCAGATCCGCCTCGGTGATCTCCCCGACCGACGAGCCGTCCACGTAGACGTAGCCGCAGGGCACCGCGCCGACCACCGCGGCCCGGCCGTCGACGAGGTCGACGACCACCCCGTCCTCGGCCAGCACCACCCGGGCCGGGTCGACGCCGGTGAGCATCGCCAGATCGGCGTTGGCGAGCAGGTGCCGGGCCTCGCCGTGCACCGGCATCACGTTGCGCGGCCGCAGCACGTTGTAGACGTAGAGCAGTTCGCCCGCCGAGGCGTGGCCGGAGACGTGCACGCGAGCGTTTCCCTGATGAACGACCTTGGCCCCCAGCCGGGTCAGCCCGTTGATCACCCGATTGATCGAGTTCTCGTTGCCGGGGATCTGCGAGCTGGCCAGGATCACCGTGTCGCCGACCCCGATCCGGATCTTGTGGTCGTTGTTGGCCATCCGCGGCAGGGCCGCCATCGGCTCGCCCTGGCTGCCGGTGCTCATCAGCACGATCTTCTCGTCCGGCAGGTCGTCCACCTGCTTGAGATCGATGAGCACCCCGTCGGGCACCTTGAGGTGCCCGAGATCGGCCGCCACCCCCATGTTGCGCACCATCGACCGCCCGACGAACGCGACCCGCCGGCCGTGCGCGTGCGCGGTGTCCAACACCTGCTGCACCCGGTGCACGTGGGAGGCGAAGGAGGCGACGATGATCCGCCGACCGGCGGCGTGGAAGACCCCGTCCAGCACCGGCCCGATGTCGCGTTCGTGCGTCGTGAAGCCGGGCACCTCGGCGTTGGTCGAGTCGACCATCGCGAGGTCGAGGCCGCGCTCGCCGATCCGGGCGAAGGCCCGCAGGTCGGTGATCCGCCCGTCCAGCGGCAGCTGGTCCATCTTGAAGTCGCCGGTGTGCAGGACGGTCTGACCGCCGGCCTCGACGCAGACCGCCAATGCGTCCGGAATCGAGTGGTTGACCGCGACGAACTCGCACCGGAACGGGCCGAGCTGCTCGACCTGCCCCTCCTTGACCGCCAGGGTGTACGGCGTGATCCGGTGTTCGCGCAGCTTGGCCTCGATGAGGGCCAGGGTGAGCTGCGAGCCGATGAGCGGGATGTCGGGCTTGAGCCGCAGCAGGTACGGAACTCCGCCGATGTGGTCCTCGTGGCCGTGCGTGAGCACGATGGCGAGCACGTCGTCGAGCCGGTCTCGCAGGTAGTCGAAGTCGGGCAGGATCAGATCGACGCCCGGCTGGTGATCCTCGGGGAAGAGCACGCCGCAGTCGATGACGAGGAGCTTGCCGTCGAACTCGAAGACGGCCATGTTGCGGCCGATCTCCCCCAGCCCGCCCAGCGGGACGATGCGCAGACCCCCGGCCGGCAGAGCGGGCGGAGACGCGAGCTCCGGATGCGGATGACTCACCGGCCCAGCACCACCGCGAGCTGGGCGACCTGATCTTCGGTGGCCGGAACCAGCGGCATCCGGACCGTCCGGTTGCTCATCACCCCGAGCAGCTGGAGACCGGCCTTGGCCATCAGCACACCCTGGGTGACCTGCATGACGCCCTTGATGGTCGGCAGCATCTCCCGGTGGGCCGCCACCGCGCCCGCCAGATCGCTGGCGTCGACCGCGTCCACCATCCGGCGCAGCTGATCGCCGCAGACGTGGCCGCAGACGCTGATGACCCCGGCGCCGCCCTGGGTCAGGTGCGCCAGATTCAGCTCGTCCGCGCCGGAGTAGTAGGCGAGGTCGGAGTTGGCCATCACGTCCAGCGCCTCGAAGAGGTCGCCCTTGGCGTCCTTGACCGCGACGATCCGCTCGCGCTCGGCGATCCGCAGCAGGCTGTCCCTGCTGATCGGCACACCCGTTCTGCCGGGGATGTCGTAGGCGATCACCGGCAGGCCGATCGCGTCCGCGACGGCCAGGTAGTGCGCGACGATCCCCTCCTGGGGAGGCTTGGAGTAATAGGGAGTCACCACGAGGGCCCCGTGGGCGCCGGCCCGCTCGGCCGCCCGCGCCATCTCGATCGAGTGCCGGGTGTCGTTGGTGCCGACCCCGGCGACGACCCAGGCCCGGTCTCCCACCGCTTCCAGCACCGCGGTGAGCACGTCGAGCTTCTCCGCATCGGTCGTGGTCGGGGACTCGCCGGTGGTGCCGGAGACGACCACACCGTCGTGGCCGTGGTCGATCAGGTAGGCGGCCACCTTGGCGGCGGTCGCCAGATCGAGATCGCCGTCGTCGGTGAACGGCGTGACCATGGCCGTGAGAACGGCTCCGAACGGGCGGCTCGGCGCCAGCGGGGTCTGTTGGGACATGGCTTCAGGCTACCGCTGAGGCCGCCCGGGCATGGACAACCTTGTGCCGACATGCCACTCTCCGTCCATGCTGATCGATCTCCCGGACGCATCGCCCCGTATGCACGACCTGGCCTGGGTCGCTCCGGGAGCGGTGCTGATCGGGGACGTCGAACTCGATGAGCAGGCCAGCGTCTGGTACGGCAGCGTCGTCCGCGGTGACGGCGACCGGATCTCGATCGGTCCTCGCACGAATCTCCAGGACGGCACCATCGTCCATTCCGACCCCGGCCGGCCGGTGCGGATCGGTCGTGGCGTCACGATCGGGCACCGAGCCGTCCTGCACGGCTGCACGATCGAGGACGACTGCCTGATCGGGATGGGCGCGATCGTCCTCAACAACGCCTCGATCGGCACCGGGAGCGTGATCGGCGCCGGCGCCCTCATCACCGAGGGGATGGAGGTGCCGCCGGGCTCGCTCGTGCTCGGGGCGCCGGGTCGCCTGCGTCGCCAGACCCTGCGCGAGGAGCGGGAGCGGATCGTCGAGAACGCCGCCACGTACGTCCGATTGATGACGATGCACCGGGATGCGCAGGGGTAGCCCTACAGTGCTGCTGTGAGCCAGGAGCCTGCCCAGATAACGGTGCTGATCGCCGACGACCACCCGATGTGGCGGGACGCCGTGGCCCGCGATCTCGAGAGCGCCGGCTATCGCGTGGTGGCCACGGCCTCGACCGGCGCCGAGGCGGTGCGACGGGCGGCCGCGACGTCCCCCACGGTCGTGCTGACCGATCTGAACATGCCGGACGGGGACGGCGTCAGCGCCACCCGCGAGATCATCGCCGCGGACCCGCGCTGCCGGGTTCTCGTGCTGTCGGCCAGCGGCGAGCAGGCGGACGTGCTGGAGGCGGTCAAGGCGGGCGCGACCGGCTATCTGGTGAAGTCGGCCAGCCGGGAGGAGCTTCTCGACGCGGTCGCGCGCACGGCGCGCGGCGACGCCGTGTTCACCCCGGGCCTGGCCGGACTGGTCCTCGGCGAGTTCCGTCGCATGTCGACCGAACCGGTCGGTCCGCGCCAGCCGCCCACGCCGACGCTCACCGAGCGGGAGACCGAGGTGCTGCGGCTGGTCGCGAAGGGGCTCTCGTACAAGGACATCGCCGCCCGGCTGGTGCTGTCGCATCGCACCGTGCAGAACCACGTCCAGAACACTCTCGGCAAGCTCCAACTGCACAATCGTGTCGAACTTGTCCGTTATGCCATCCGTGAGGGGCTGGACGACCCGCACGCCGACGAGAACTCGTAGAAAAAAATCTCGCGTTGGACTTGTGTATCGCGCCAAGTTGTTGAACCATGAATCTTGCGAAGCGGCGGCTGTCCGGACCCCCGAGCGGGCAGCCGTCGCTTCCGTTATGTCCGGCGCCAGCCTGGGGGGCTTTCGGGTGAGCGGCCTGCTCGTGGCGGGAACCAGCTCCGATGCCGGCAAATCGATGGTCGTGACCGGCCTGTGCCGGGCCTTCGCGCGCCGCGGGCTGGCGGTCGCGCCGTTCAAGGCGCAGAACATGTCCAACAATTCGATGGTCTGCTCCGACGGCACCGAGATCGGCCGGGCCCAGTACCTGCAGGCCCAGGCCGCGGGGGTCGAACCGTCCTCCGTGCACAACCCGGTGCTGCTGAAGCCGGGCTCGGACCGGCAGTCCCACATCGTCCTGCGCGGCCGGCCGGCGGGAACGCTCGACGCGGGTCAGTACGCGACCGGACGGACCGCGCTCGCCGACGCCGCCTTCGCGGCCTACGCCGAACTCGCCGGCACGGTCGACCTGGTGGTCTGCGAAGGGGCCGGCTCCCCCGCCGAGATCAATCTGCGCAGCGGCGACTACGTGAACCTGGGCCTGGCCCGCCGCTTCGACCTGCCGGTCCTGGTGGTCGGCGACATCGACCGGGGCGGTGTACTGGCGAGCCTCTACGGCACCTGGGCGCTGGTCTCGGAGGAGGATCGCCGCCTGCTGAAGGCGTTCGCGATCAACAAGTTCCGGGGCGACCGCGGCGTGCTCGAGCCCGG
>JBDIAG010000394.1:0-4936 GCA_039812305.1 Actinomycetales bacterium
ACGCGCAGATCCTCGCCTACGTCGACGTCGATCTGTCCACCGACCTCGACGGGCTGTGGCCGCTGCTCGCAGCCCTGATGTCAGGACACTCGGATCTGGCGATCGGCAGCCGGCTGGCCCGGGGATCGCGGGTGGTGCGCGGGACGAAGCGCGAGATCATCTCGCGCTGCTACAACCTGCTCCTGCGGGTGCTGCTCGGTGCGAGCTTCACCGACGCGCAGTGCGGGTTCAAGGCGATCCGGGCGGACGTCGCGGCCGAGCTCCTGCCGTACGTGGAGGATCCGACCTGGTTCTTCGACACCGAACTGCTGGTTCTCGCCCAACGCAGCGAGCTCCGCATCCACGAGGTGCCGGTGGACTGGTTCGACGACCCGGACTCCCGCGTGGACGTGGTGAAGACCGCCACCGACGACCTGCGGGGGATCTGGCGGATGCACCGCAACCTGGCGTCCGGCCGGCTGCCGGTCGCCGACATCGCCGACCGGATCGGCAGACGCCTCCCCGGTGACGACATCACCATGCAGGCACTGCGTTTCGTCGGGGTGGGGGTGCTGAGCACCGTCGTCCACCTAGGGCTCTTCGCCCTCCTGCACCTGACCGGCATGGGTGCGCAGGTGGCGAACGTGGTGGCCCTGCTGGTCGCGACCGTGGTCAACACGGCCGCGAACCGGCGGTGGACGTTCGGCGTGCGCACCCCCGCGGGGCGGCTCCGGCACCAGCTCCAGGGCTTCGCGCTGACCGGGATCACCTGGGCGATGACCGCGGGCAGCCTGGCTCTGCTCGGTCTGGTGGCACCGAACGCCGCGACCGCGGTGGCCACGATCGTCCTGGCCGTGGCCAACCTGGGCGCGACCCTGGTGAGGTTCGGGCTGATGCGCTGGTGGGTCTTCCGGCGCCCCGCCGACGTGGGCCGCCCGGTACCGGCCCGCTCCCGGGAGCAGGCCCTCCCCCGGTGACCGGGTGAGCGATTCGATCTACTTCTTGTCGTCGCCGTCCTGCGGGGCGCGCAGACCCTCGTAGATCTCCTTGCAGATCGGGCACACGGGGAACTTGTTCGGGTCGCGGCCGGGCACCCACACCTTGCCGCACAAGGCCACGACGGGTTCCCCGCTCAGGGCGGAGGACAGGATCTTCTCCTTGCGCACGTAGTGCGCGAACCGCTCGTGGTCCCCCGGTTCGACGGGCTGCTCGACGCGTTCACGATCGAGGGTGGCCGTCGTCCGCCGGTCCGGACTGGACAGTGGCTCCCTGCTTGGTTCCAGAGGCGAATCTGAGCTCATCGATCGAGTATGGCAGGCGACCGCGTGGCCGCCTGCCGAGCACCGGTGTCCCGGGCTTGGGTCGCGACGGAAGTGAACGCCGCAGCGTCGGTTTCCGGGCGGGACGGCTGGCACGGCCGAGGTCCGCCCTCGTAGGCGGAGCTACCCCAAACTACCTGGGCGGGGGGCCGGCAACGCCGCCGGGCGCCCGCCCGGGAAGCGGCACGCGGTGTTGATTTGCTGGCGGGCCCTTAGGCGTGCCTATCCTTAGGCCGTGCCGAACGTCACCGCAAAGGGCAAGTGCTGCAAGGACAAGCCGCGCTGCAAGAAATGCCCGGTCGTGCTGAAGCGGCTGGCTGACGCCGGCTACGCCGAACGCGAGTCCCGCCGCGACTACCGCGTCGCCAAGAAGGTGCCCAAGAAGGTCCTCGTCGGCGCCCGATCCCGCTGACTCAGAAGGCGCCCGATCCCGCCGAACCAGGCCCACCGAACCAGGGCCGGCGAACCAAGGCCGTCGAACCAAGGTCGCCGAACCTGGGACGGCGAGTCAGGGACGGCGCCCAGGCGAACGGGCCCGAGCACGGTCAGTTCAGCGACGGGTCGGCGGGGTAGGAGGCCAGGTAGGACAGCGCCCCCTGCTGCCGGCGCAGCACCGCCCGCCACAGCCCCTCCGGGGCGTCGCTGAAGGCGTCCCCGGGCTCGGCCTCGACGACGAACCAGGCACCCTCGTCGATCTCCTCCTCCAACTGGCCCGGCGACCAACCGGCGTGTCCGGCGAAGACCCGCAGACCGCTGACCGATCCGGTCAGGTGGTCCGGGGAGATGTCCAGGTCGACGATGGCGAGCGAACCGATGATCCGGCGCAGCCCGTCCGGTTCGCGATCGTGGCCGGGTACCCTGGCCAGGCAGAGCGCCGAATCCTGCGCCACCGGCCCGCCGGTGAACAGCCTCCCCGGATCCGAGGCGTACGCCTGCCACGACGGCAGCACGCGATCGACGTCCACCGGACTCGGCCGATTGACGACGACGCCGAGTGCGCCGTGCTCACCGTGATCCAGCAGAAGGATCACCGACCGCTGGAAGGTCGGGTGCACGAGTGAGGGTGCCGCGACCAGAAGTCGACCGGTCAGCCACTCGTCCACTCCCCCATCATGACGTAGAACGCCGCCGACGCGGGAGTGCCCCGGCCAACCACGCGAAGACCACGGTGCCGAGCAGATCGGCGGCCACGTCCCGGATGTCCCCCGAGCGACCCGGCAGCGCGAAGTGCTGGACGGCCTCGCTGACGACCGCATGGGTCGCCAGCAACCCCACCACCACACCGGGACGTCCGAACGCGCGGACGGCCGTGAAAGCGACGGCGCCGAACATCAGCGCGTGCGCGACCTTGTCGATGTTGGCCAGGCCGATGGACGGCCCGGGCTGGCTCGGCCAGTAGAGCCCATAGAGCTGCAGCAGCAGCGCCAGCACGAACAGCAGCCGCCACGAGCCGGCTACCCGCGACCCGCCGGTACCCGACCCGCCAGTGCGCGACCCCGCCGGTGACACCCCCGACCGGCCGGACGACGACCGGGGGGACGACGGCTCCGGGCGCTCCGGCGACGACTCGACGGCTGCCCGGTGGTGACGCTCCGGCTCGGATGAAGGCACACACCATGGTAAAGAAAGGACTCGTGTCGACGATGCTGACTCGCGAACTCGCCCGGTTCGTCGAGGTGAAGCCGGCCAGTGGAACGCGCAAGAAGGCCCTGCACGCCACCATCGTCGCCGCCGTGACCATCGCGGCGCTGAGTCCCTTCTTCGGCGTGCCCGGCGCGCTGATGGGCGTCTCGAGCATCTGGGTCGCGGTCAGCGCCTTCGATCGTTCTCAGCGCAGCCGGATGCGAGTGCTGAGCCGCCTGGCGGTGACGTACACCCTCGTCGTGGCCATCGGCGCGAGCGCCTCGCTGCTGCCGGTCTGGCTCGGCGTGGTCGTCCTCGCGGCGCTCGGCACCGTCGTCGCCTTCGGGTATCACGCGCTCCTCGGCGATCCGCCCGGGCCGATGCTGCTGATCATGGGTGCCGCGACGGCCCTGTACATCCCGCGGCAGGGCCTGCCGATACCCCAGCTCGTTCTCATCACCGTGCTGGCCCTGGTGATCGCCTGCACCACGTCCCTGCTGCTGCAGCTGCCGAATCGGCGCGCTGCCGTCCAGCAGCAACTGGAGGCGTTGCGGACGGCCGTGGCCGCTCTCGAGGACGCCCCGGACGATCTGTCGGCCGGCGAGCGGGAGACCCTGCGGATGGCCGCCTTCGCGGCCTTGTTCGCGGCGCAGGCGTCCCTGGTCGACTCCACCTCTCGCCGCAGCACCGCTCGCTCGGGACGCGAGTACCTCGCGATCGAGGAGGAGATCCACGATCTGCATCACCGGCTGGTCCGGATGATCGTGGCCGAGGAACTGCCCTGGGCCCACGTCAGCGAGCGCTCCTTCACCGACCACTACCTCGGTGCTCCGCGCGAGCGATACATGCTCTCCTGGGCGTTCTCGTCCGCCTCGCCGGCGTGGCTGGCCGCCCGCCGTACCGGGGTCGCGATCCTGATCGCCGGTGAGTTCTCGACCATCCTCGCGCTGTCCCACCCGTACTGGTCGATGATGACGGCGGCCCTCGTGCTCTCGACCCCGGCGGACCGCATCTCCAGCGCGCACCGGGCCGGTCACCGGGTCGTCGGCACCGCCCTGGGCGTGGCGCTGTTCCTCGGGCTCCACTCGTTGAACCCCTCGCCCATCCTGGTCGCGGCGATCGTGGTCGCCTGCCTGGGCGCGACGCAGATGGTGGCTCCCCGGCAGTACGCCCTCGCCTCGATGCTGCTGACCCCGATGGCGCTGCTGATGACCACGATGTTCGCTGGCCGGATCGATCTGGGCCAACTCGCCGGCAGCCGCGTCATCGAGACCGTGGTCGGTGCGCTGGCGGCGATGCTGGTGCTGTGGCTGCCGGGCCGCTCGACGGCGATCAAGCTGGTGCGCAGGCAGTTCCGGCGCACGCTGCGCAGCGCGGATCTCGCGTTGCGGCAGATGCGGGACAACCCCGGCGGCGCCACCGCGATCGTGGCCCGGCGCAATCTGCACTTCGAGCAACTGGCCGCGGCCAAGGCGCTCAAGCTGGCCCTTCCCGATCAGACGACGACGCTGGAGGGCTGGCCGGACATCGAGATCGTGCTGGGCGAGCTCACCGTCACGATCCTCGCCGCCGCCCGCACCGCGGATCCGGCACGGGTGCTGCGCTGGGCGGCGATGAGCTCCCTCCTGGAGGACCATCTGGTCGCTCTCCCGCCGGTCAGCAGTCAGCCGATCGACACCGGGGCCACCGCGCAGGCGCTGCGCGACGTCCTGCGGATCGGCCGGCCCGGCGTCACGATCGCGGACTGACGACGGTCAGCAGCACTCCCGAGTCCTCCAGCGCGGTCAACGAGTGCCGCACGGGCGGGATCGCGACGATCTCGCCCGCGGCGCCCTCCCAGCTGTCCTCCGCGGTCGCGAGCCGGACGCGGCCCCGCAGCACCTGCAGGGTCGCCTCGCCCGGGCTCTCGTGCTCGGCCAGCTCCTGTCCGTCCAGCAGAACCAGCAGGACCTGGCGCAGGGCGTGCGACCGTCCGCCATGCAGCGTGTGGGCCGCCCTTCCCCCGGACGCGGCCC
>JBDIAG010000395.1:0-4934 GCA_039812305.1 Actinomycetales bacterium
ACGACCGTGGTCTCGACCTTCTTCGGCTTGCCCACCGGAGCGGACTTCTCGAAGGTCGGGGCGAGCATCGAGAACACCTCGTCGATCGACAGCGGCACCGGGTCGTGCGCGTTGCCGACGAAACCGGTCACTCCCGGCGTGTGCCGCACGGCACCCCACGACTCGTCGGTGAGGTCCATCCGGACCAGGACGTAACCGGGGATCCGCACCCGGCGGACCAGCTTACGCTGGCCGTTCTTGATCTCGTTGACCTCCTCCATGGGGACTTCCACCTCGAAGATGTAGTCCTCCATGTTGAGGGACGTGATGCGGTTCTCCAGGTTGGCCTTCACCCGGTTCTCGTACCCGGCGTAGGAGTGGATGACGTACCAGTCACCGATCTTGTCCCGCAGCCGGGCGCGGAAGGCCTCGGCCGGGTCCTCCTCCTCGAGAGCGTGCGCGGCGGCCTGCTCGACCGACTCGTCGCCAGAGGCTTCCGGAGCCTCGCTGTCGATGGTCTCCTCGGCGACATCGACCGTGGCGGTCTCGCCTTCGGTGTACTGGTCGAACTCGTCGGACACGGTGATGAACCTGCTTCCCTAGGTGGTTGTCAGCGACCGGCTCAGCCGGCGAAAGCCCAGCTCATGAGCTTGGCGATGCCGAAGTCGAGCACGGACACGAACAACATGACGATCAGCACGAAGACGATGACCACGGACGTGTAGGTCACCAACTCCTGCCGGGTCGGATAGACGACCTTGCGCATCTCGGCGACGACCTCGCGCAGGAAGCGGATCAGGCCGCCCTTGCGCTTGCGACGCTCCGGCTTGGCCTTGTCGCCGTGCTTGGCCTTGTCGGAAGGCGTCGCGGACGACGAGCCGCCGCCGGTCTCGTCCGCTTCTGTGTCAGTCACGCGATGCCCTTCTCCGTCTATCCATAGCTGGTGGGCTCCGGCACGCCCGCGCCGTGGCGGGAGCGTCCGCCCACGGCTCCCCGCCCGGCCGACCGCCATCGCCGAGCTTGCAGGGCAGGAGGGACTCGAACCCACAACCGCCGGTTTTGGAGACCGGTGCGCTGCCAATTGCGCCACTGCCCTACGGATTACCGGGCACTCCACCACCGCGCCCTGAACCTCGATCCAGGACGTGCCGGGGCGTGCGACCGTAACCGCCGCAGTCGAGTGTACGCGGCTGGCCGGACGAGGTCGAATGAGTCACACCGATTGCCCCCGGTTCCGGGCATCCGACTGCGTAGAACGAGTGGAATGTCACCTTGTGTCACTCGTTGTGACGTTCAGGACGTCGCGACCGCCACCCAGCGGCACCGATACTTGACCGGTGACCTCGCAGCTGCCCGGGAGTGGTGCCGCAATCGCCGACCGCAGTGTGATCGGGAAGGTCGTGCTGGTGGGTGCCGGGCCCGGCGACCCGGAGCTGATCACCGTCCGCGGTGCCCGCGCTCTGGCGGAGGCCGACGTGGTGGTCTACGACCGGCTGGCGCCCCAGGCTCTGATCGCCGGCCTGCCGGAGACGGTCGAGCGGGTCTACGTCGGCAAGACGGCCCTGCACCACCCGATCCCCCAGCGCGAGATCGAGGCGATCCTCGTCGACCGGGCGGCGAAGGGAAGGTCCGTGGTGCGACTGAAGGGCGGGGATCCGTTCGTGCTCGGGCGCGGCGGCGAAGAGGTTCAGGCCTGCCGCGCGGCGGGAATCCCGGTCGAGGTCGTCCCCGGTGTGACCAGCGCCTTGTCGGCTCCGCTGGTGGCGGACATCCCGGTCACCCACCGGGGTCTGTCGAAGGCGGTGACGATCATCTCCGGCCACGACACCCTCGACTACGCGGCGCTCGCCTCGCTCGGCGGCACCATCCTCGTGCTGATGGGCATGAGCAGGCTGCACGAGATCGGCGCCGGGCTGATCCGGGCCGGGCGTCCCGCCGACACCCCGGCGGCGGTCGTGCACCAGGCGTTCGGCGACGCGCAGCAGGTCGTCCGCGGCGATCTGGCCGGAATCGCGATGGAGTGCGCCGCCCGTCGCATCGGCGCCCCGTCGGTGATCGTCATCGGCGATGTGGCGATGGGCCTGGAGCGGATCGCCGAGCTGGTGCCCTTGGAGCCGCTCACCCCACGCTCACCGAAGGCCAGCTGATGTGGACGCTCCTCTCCCGATCGCGACCGGCATCATCGCGACCGACCCGATCGCGACGGGCCGGCTGATGGGCAGCCATCTCGTGCTCGTCGCCCACGGCACCCGTTTCGAGGACGGCCGTCGGGTGGTCGCGGCGATCGCGGACGATGTCGCCGACGGGCTTCCCGACTGGCGGACGACGCTGGCCTACGTCGACATCCAGGATCCGTACGTCGGGGAGGTCACCGGTCGACTCGCCGGCTCCACGGCCCGCGTCCTGGTGATGCCGCTGCTGCTCACCGTGGGGTATCACGTCCGGTCCGACATCGCCGGCGCGGTGGACGCCTGTCCCGGCGCGACCGCTCTCCCCCCGTTGGGCCCGCATCCGCTCCTGGCCGATCTGCAGGCGCAGCGGCTGATCGAGGCCGGGGCGACCGCGCGGGACGCGATCGTCCTCGCCTCGGCCGGCTCGAGCGACCCGGATGCCGCCCGGGACATGGCCGCCGTGGCCGCCGAACTGGCCCGTCGGCCCGACGCCGACGGAGTGCCCTTCGGCGAGCCGCTGCTGGGTTACGGCGCGAGCGCGGCGCCGTCGGTGGCCGAGGCGGTCGCGGCCGCCCGCGAGACCGGACGGCGGGTGGTGATCGCGTCCTATCTGTTGGCGCCGGGCCACTTCCATCGTCGGCTCGGGGAAGCCGGTGCCGACCTCGTCACCGCGCCTCTCGGCCCCGACCGGGCACTGATTGCGGTGGTGCGTGACCGGGTGGATTCGCATCTGAAGGGCTGACGTCCTCGATCCGGGGACGATCGACCCGGGCTCGGCCGGACCTGTGGCTATGGCCGAGGCTGTGGCTGTGGCTGTGGCTGTGGACAGGCTCATCCTCGAGACGGAGGCGGGAATCCGCCATCGGGCTGGTGTGGGCCCACGTCCGTTCCGTCAGGATGGTGGCGTTCGCCGGCGACAAGGCCGGCGGCGGATGTCGACAGGCGACGGGAGCAGAGATGGAATCCGACGATCTGCAGGGCCGGCCCGGTGACAGCTCCGCCCGAGCGGCCTATCTGTGTCTCATCGGGACCCTGGTGGCCGGCGCGGTGATCTGGTTGACGATCAGTCCCCCGCAGGTCCCCCGCGGCCTGTTCATCGCGCTGCTGGCCGTGGGAGTCGCCGCAGCCTGCGCGTGCATCGGTGCCGGCGCCACGATCACCGCCAGACAGCGCGACCGCTGAACCACGGGCCATGCGGTCGCTGACCGCAGGCCGCACCCACCTCGGCCCTTTGTGCACCTCGTCCGGTCAGATGGACAAAGCCAGTAGCCGTCCCACGTTGAAGCAGGTCCGCTCGACGTTGCCGGCGGCCTCGGCCAGCACCTCGGCCAGCGGCGCGGCCCGGCTCACCACCGGGAGCACGGCATCGAAGGCGTCGGCCAGGTCCTCGATTCCGTCCCCGACCGAGCCGGCCACCGCGATCACCGGCCGGCCCGCCTCCCGCGCCACCGTGGCCACGCCGAACGGGGTCTTGCCGAAGCGGGTCTGGGCGTCCATCCGGCCCTCGCCGGTGACGACCAGGTCCGCGGACGCCACCAGTTCGCGCAGCCCGGTCTGCTCGATCACGATGTCGATCCCGCGCCGCAACTGCGCGGTGGTGAAGGCCAGCAACCCCGCACCCAGCCCGCCCGCGGCACCGGCTCCGGGTACGTCGGCGACGTCGCGGGACAGATCGCGACGCAGAGTCGCGGCCCAGACCCCCAGGGCCGCGTCGAGTTCGGCGACGTCGGCGGGCGAGGCCCCCTTCTGCGGCCCGTAGACCGCGCTGGCTCCCACGGGGCCGCAGAGCGGATTCGACACGTCGCAGGCGACGTCCACCTGGAGCTGCGCGAGGCGTTCGTCCAGGCCGCTCACGTCGACCCGCGCCACTGCCGCCAGGGCCGCACCGCCGCGGGCCAGCGGCTCCCCCGCCGCGTCGAGCAGGCGAGCGCCGAGGGCTTCGGCCATCCCGGCGCCACCGTCGTTCGTCGCACTGCCGCCGATGCCGACGATCAGCCTGCGCACGCCACGATCCAGACAGGCCAGGATCAGCTCGCCGGTGCCGTAGGTCGTGGTCAGCCTGGCGTCGCGCCGGGACGGGTCCAGCAGTTCCAGACCCGAGGCGGCCGCCATCTCGATGACGCCGGTCCGGCCGTCGCCGAGAATGCCGTAGGCCGCCTCGACCGGATCGCCGAGAGGTCCGGTGACCGTCGCGGTCAGCATCGTGCCACCGGTGGCATCCACCAGGGACTGCACGGTGCCCTCGCCGCCGTCGGCCATCGGCACCCGCACGAACCGCGCCCCCGGGAGCGCCGCGCTGAAGCCGGCCTCCATCGCCGCACACACCGCGGCCGCCGTCAGGCTCTCCTTGAACGAATCCGGTGCCAGCAGGATCACCGGGCCATCGGGCCGAACGTCCATCCATTCCTCCGCATCGTCGCGCTGCGACTCACGAGCCGCGTCTCGGCTGCGTCGGCTCCAAGGATGCAGGGCGCCAGGTTGCAGCGGGGGCGTCAGCCGGATCGGCCCGCCGGTCCCCGGCTTCTCGTCCGGAATGGGAGACTGCGGGGATGCCCACCGTGCCGCGGGATCTGGCCGGCCTGCCCAAGGCCCATCTGCACCTGCACTTCACCGGGTCGATGCGGATCGAGACGCTGGTCGAGCTGGCCTGCGACCGCGGGATGGCGCTGCCGCCCACACTCATCGACCAGAGCACCGGGCTCGACCAGCACCTCACGCCGGATTCGCGCGGCTGGTTCCGGTTCCAGCGGCTGTACGACGCCGCCCGCGCCGTGGTCAAGGACG
>JBDIAG010000396.1:0-4923 GCA_039812305.1 Actinomycetales bacterium
CCTTGACCAGCTCGATGCCGTAGAAGAAGCCCGCGCCGCGGACGTCGCCGACGATGTCGAGGTCGCGCAGCTTGTCCAGCGTCGCGCGGAAGGCCTGCCCCTGCTCGTGGACGTGGGCATTGAGCCCCTCACGCTCGAAGATGTCCAGGTTGGCCATCGAGACCGCGGCCGACACCGGGTGCCCGCCGAAGGTGTACCCGTGCATGAAGGTGTTCGTGCCCTTCGCGAACGGCTCGAAGAGCCGGTCGGAGGCGATCATCGCGCCGATCGGGGCGTAGCCGGAGCTCAACCCCTTGGCGCAGGTGATCATGTCCGGCACGTAGCCGAAGTCGTTGCAGGCGAACATGTCGCCGATCCGCCCGAAGGCGCAGATGACCTCGTCGGAGACGAGCAGCACGTCGTACTCATCGCAGATCTCGCGCACCCGCTCGAAGTAGCCGGGCGGCGGCGGGAAGCACCCGCCGGAGTTCTGCACGGGTTCGAGGAAGACCGCGGCGACGGTGTCCGGTCCTTCGAACTCGATCGCCTCGGCGATCCGGTCCGCGGCCCACCGGCCGAAGGCCTTCTCGTCGTCGCGCAGGTGCTCGGGAGCGCGGTAGAGGTTGGTGTTGGGCACCTTGAACGCGCCCGGAACCAGCGGTTCGAAGGCCTCCTTGGCGCCGGGGATGCCGGTGATCGACAGGGCGCCCTGCGGCGTGCCGTGATAGGCGACGGAGCGGGAGATCACCTTGTGCTTGGTGGGCTTGCCGGTGAGCTTGAAGTACTGCTTGGCCAGCTTCCACGCGGTCTCGACCGCCTCGCCACCGCCGGTGGTGAAGAAGACCCGATTGAGATCCGCAGGCGCGTAGCCGGCGATGCGCTCGGCCAGGTCGATCGACTGCGGGTGGGCGTGGGCCCAGAGCGGGAAGAAGCCGAGTTCCGCCGCCTGCCGGGCCGCGGCGTCCGCCAGTTCCTGACGGCCGTGACCCACCTGGACGACGAACAGGCCGGCCAGGCCGTCCAGCAGCCGGTGGCCGGTGCTGTCATAGATGTAGTTGCCCTCGCCGCGCACGATGACCGGGACCGGGGAGTCGTCGAAGGACGAGTGGCGGGTGAAGTGCATCCACAGGTTGTCGCGGGCCGCCTGCTGTCGTGGCGTGCCCAGCGGCGTCACGTCGGTGGTGGACGCGCTGCGGTCGGATGCGGTGGTGGTCGACGTGGTGTTCGTCATCTGGTTCCCCAGTCGTAGAGCTCCCGATGGAGCTTCAGGTACACATACGTTTCCGTGCGGGTGACCCCCGGAATCCGGCGGAGTCCCGACAGGACCTCCATGAGGTGATCATCGTCCTCGCAGATCACTTCGACCAGCACGTCGACCGAGCCGGCGACGATCACGAGGTACTCGACCTCGCTGATGTTCTCCAGCGCCGCCACCACGGGATCCAACTCACCCTCGACGTTGATGCCGATCATGGCCTGGCGCTGGAAGCCGACCTGTTTGGGGTCGGTGACCGCTACGATCTGGATGACTTTCTGATCCAACAAGCGCTGGACCCGCTGCCGCACGGCAGCCTCCGACAGGCCGACTGCCCTGCCGATGGTGGCGTAGGGACGTCGCCCGTCCTGCTGGAGCTGCTCGATGATCTGCTTGGAGGTCTCATCGAGTGCCGTCCGATGATTGTCTGGCACCTCGTCACTATGCCTGCTTATTCGGGCTTTGGCAAACGATTCCATCGAAATTGGTATGCGCAACCACTGTTTTCGTCGTATCGCACGGGGTGTCCGCTGGTATTCGTTGAAACCGATACGACCGGTCAGGCGGCCGGCCACTGGCCGCGTTGGGTGCCGAGTGGTCGTGTCGGGTCCCGACTGGTCACGTTGCGATCCACGAATGGTCGCGTTCGGTGCCGACTGGACGCCCTCAGCGCGACCACTGGGTACCGAACGTCGCCATTCGCTGCGCCGGGGGGCTCGCGCCGCCGGCCTGGTCGCGCATTCCCGACATGACTCCTTTGCCGATCCCGGTAGAGGGTCGCGTAGGTTCGCGTGGAGTGGTGCTGTTGCCGAGCAACACCAATGCTCCGATCGCAGTGTCCGCGGGGCGCGCAGTGGCCCCAGGGGTCGGGAACCCATCCCGAGGCTCGAGCCCCGACGTCGCATTCCCGACATAACTCCTTTTCCGACCACGCCGGAGGGTCGCGCACGTTCGCGTGGAGCATTTCTGTTGCTGAGCAACACAGATGCTCCATTCGGGAAGCGGGCGTGGCCCAGGCAGCCCCGCCATCGCTCGGGCCCGCGGGCCGGGTCATACGATGCCGTGGTGCAACCCCCGGAATCGGCCTTCAGCATCTCCCTGACCGTACAGGCGGGAGATCTCGACGAGTTCGACCATGTGAACAACGTGGTCTACGTGCGATGGGTGCAGGATGTGGCGGCCGCACACTGGGAACACATAGCGCCGGAGTCGATGCGTGCCGCCATCTTCTGGGTGGTCGTGCGGCATGAGATCGACTACCTACGTCCGGCGCTTCTCGGGGACGAACTCGTGGTGCGGACGTGGCTCGGCCCGCGCGTGGACGGCCTGTTCGAGCGATTCACCCACATCTCGCGGACCAAGAAGTCGGCGACCACGACGTATGGCGGCGTCACCCTGGTGCGCGGACGCACGATCTGGTGCCCGATCGACTCCTCGAACGGCCGGCGCCTGCGGAAACTGCCGCACGACGCCGAGCGGCTCTTCGTCGGCCTGAACTGAGGTCTCGGGACCGCTCCGACGACCCCGAACTCCGTGCGAAGAATGTAATTCCGACAAAAACCTGGGTAAGCCACTCTTCGCCGAAAATCGGGCATATGCCATCGTCGCCCACGCGAAATGAACATTGCCTAAACAGGCGTGCTGAGGGCCGCAAATCATCATTGACGTCAGAGATGGGTCGTGCTCAATCCGCCGGTCGATCCCATCTATTATCGCATGTACAGGCGTTTTGGGCGGGCTGGGGTCAATGCCAGTAGATGATCCTATGGTTGGGCACTATCAAAAGGATGCTTGTACGCTTGCCCTCACAGTAGGCGACGTGCGGATCAGTTACCCGAGTGGGCCTCAATGGAGAAGCCGACCTCAATGACCCTTGAGCGTCGCAAACGCACGTGAAATATGACGTGATTTGGGAGAGCCTGGGTGATTATCGACGCGCGCCGACGCCTACCGGCCGAATTGCCGGTCACCGATGTCTGCATCATCGGAGGTGGGCCGGCCGGCATCTCGCTGGCTCTGCGCCTGCAGCGGGCCGGCAGGTCCGTGCTGCTGATCGAGTCCGGTGGTGTGCGCGAGACCGAGGAGTCGCGTGATCTCAACCGCGGCTCGGCGGCTCCGGTCGGCAGCCACGAGCCGTTGGAGGTGTACCGGCGGCGGCAGTGGGGCGGTGCCTCGTCCGCCTGGGGTGGTCGTTGTGTTCCGTTCGACGACCTCGACTTCGCGCCACGTCCCTGGATCCCCTTCAGTGGCTGGCCCTTCGGGCGGGCCGAGCTCGAGGCCTACTACGGCGACGCGATGGCGTTGTGCGAGGCCGGAGACATGGATTTCGACGCCCGCACCGTCGTTCCGGCCCCGCCGGAGCTGCTACCCGGTCTGGACGGCGACGGCATCGTCTCCCATCGGTTGGAGCGATGGAGCCCGCCGACCCACTTCGGCAAGCGCTACCGCGGGGCACTGCACGACTCGCCGCTGGTGACCGTTCTGCTCAATGCCACCTGCACCCGGGTGCAGCTGACCCCTGACGGCGCCGGGGTGGACCATCTGGTGCTGGCCGTGCCCGACGGCGGGAAGCGGACCGTGCGGGCCGGGCGGTACGTCCTGGCCGCGGGCGGGTTGGAGAACGCGCGGCTGCTCCTGGCCAGCGACGATGTCGCGTCCGGAGGCATCGGCAACCATTCCGATTGCCTCGGTCGCTTCTACCAGACGCACGTGCTCGGCAGCTACGCCAAGCTCGTGCTCGACCAGGGCGCTCGCGCACATGTCGGCTTCGACCGGGACGCGAACGGGATCTATCTGCGGCGCCGCATCTGGATCGAGCCGCAGCGCCAGGAGTCTGAGAATCTGCTGAACATCGTCTTCTATGCGATCCGTCCACAGGACGCGAATTCACAGGATCGCAGCGCGCTATTCTCCGCCGCCTTCCTGGCCCGGACGCTACGGCAGGCGATGCGCGGCCCGGCCGAGGCGCGGCGCGTGTACCACCTCCAGCGTGAGGCGATTCTCGGCCACGCCAAGGTATTCCTCCGCCATTTCCCGGCCGCGGTCCCCGAACTCGTGCAGGTTATGGCTGCGCGATATGGCGGTTCGCGACGACTGCCGGAGATTCTCCCCGAGGACGGGCTCGAGTCCTATCACCTGCAATTCCAGTCGGAGCAGGCTCCGAATCCGCAGGCGCGGATCATGTTGGGTGCCGAACGTGACGCGGTCGGCATGAGGAGACTGGTCGCCGCCCCCAGGGCCCAGGATCTGGACATCGAGAGCGTCGTGCGCGCCCACCGGGTTCTGGACGAGCGGCTGCGCACGAGCGGTCTCGGTCACCTCGAGTACGACGAGTCGGAGCTACGCGAGGCGGTGGTCGCCTCGACGCTACAGCTCGACTCGGCCGCGCATCACCTCGGGACGACCCGGATGTCCGGCGACCCACGCTCGGGGGTGGTCGACCCGGACTGCAAGGTCCACGGCGTGGACAACCTGTACGTCGCCGGCGGGTCGGTGCTGCCCACCTCGGGACATGCCAACCCGACCCTCACCGTCCTCGCCCTCGCCCTGCGCCTCGCCGATCACCTGGCCTCGCACGGTCCCACCGCGCAACAGGCGGCCATCGGCCGGGCTCCGGTGGATCAGGCATCGGCGGATCGGGCGGCGGAGCTGAGCGCCACTCCGGCCACCCAGGACGGCATCGCCGGATA
>JBDIAG010000397.1:0-4919 GCA_039812305.1 Actinomycetales bacterium
CCAGCCGGTTGTTCGCGCGTTGGCCGGTTGTGTGTTGGCTGGCCGGGGATCGCTGGCTGTTGGGCCGACAACTGGTTGGTGGGCGTCTACCCGGCTGGATGGCGGCGGTCGCCAGGCCCGCGACCCGCCCCACGGCTGCAATCAGCCCGGCAGCCGCGATCTGCGCCCCTACCCGAGCCTCTCCCACCCCCTACTTAGGGACGACACGGCATCGTCCTCGGCACGACGACGTCACTGCCGCAACATTTTACGTTGATGTCATGACTACGAAGAATCCCACTCAACCGCCCCTGAACCCGTTGCGGCAACGTGCCCGCTGGATCGTCATCGTGGTCGCGATGGCCGCGGCGGTCGCCACCTGGACGGTGGCCGTGCCCCTGCTCGGCATCGACCTCGTGGTGGATCTCGACGGCACCCCGCACCGCGTCGGGCAACTCGATGTCATCGTCGCGTCGCTGCTCTCCGGCACCCTCGGCTGGATGGCCCTGTCCCTGCTGGAATGGGCCGCCACGCGCCGGCAGGCGAACTGGCCCGTCCGGGGGATCTGGATCACGATCGCCGCCCTGGTGCTCCTGGTCTCCCTCGCGGGCACGCTCTCGGCGACGACCATGTCCGCACTCTTGGTGCTCCTCGCGCTGCACCTGGTGACCGGGCTCGTCCTCATCGTCGGCCTGCCGCTGGTCCGGGGTCGCCGACCGTGAGCGACCCCTGCGCCCCGGCACGGAGCCATCCCGGTGGCGGTCGCCGCCGGAACGGACCCCGTCCGGCACCGCCGGAACGGACCCGTCCGGCGGTGCCGGTCACCGGGAACGCGGGCGCCGCACCGGGCCGGCCGGCGGGCAGGTAGGCTTCCGGCATCGTGAGCGCCCAACATCGTCCCGGCAGCGCCCCCCACCACGTGTCATCGTTTGCCGCCGAACATCTTTCGCCGGCCTACCCGGCACGCGCGCCCTGGGGTACGGCGGGCAAGCTGCGTGCCTGGCAGGCCGAGGCGGTCGAGCGTTACCTCGAGGCGATGCCCAAGGACTTCCTGGCCGTCGCCACCCCGGGCGCCGGCAAGACCACCTTCGCCCTGCGCGTGGCCGCCGAGCTCCTCACCCGCGGAAGGGTGCGGCGCATCACCGTCGTCTGCCCGACCGAGCACCTGAAGAGCCAGTGGGCCGATGCCGCGGCGCGGGTCGGCATCCAGCTGGATCCCAGATTCCGCAACGCCGCGGGCCAGGTCGCCGCGGGCTACGACGGTCCCGTTCTCACCTACGCCCAGGTGGCGGCCCGTCCGCTGCTGCACCGCGCCCGCACCGAGGCCGGTCGCACGCTGGTGATCCTCGACGAGGTACACCACGGCGGTGACGCGCTGTCCTGGGGCGAGGCGATCGCCGAGGCCTTCGACACCGCCGCGCACCGGCTCAGCCTCACCGGTACGCCGTTCCGCTCCGACACCGCGGCGATCCCGTTCGTCACCTACACCCCCGATGCCCAGGGCATTCGCCGATCCGTCGCCGACTACTCCTACGGCTACGGCCGGGCGCTGCGCGACGGCGTCGTCCGGCCGGTGATGTTCCTCTCCTACGGCGGCGCCATGCGCTGGCGCACGCGGGCCGGGGACGAACTCAGCGCCAACCTCGGCGAGCCGCTCAACCAGGATCAGATCGCCCAGGCCTGGCGCACCGCGCTCGACCCGACCGGCGACTGGATGACCGCCGTGCTCAAGGCCGCCGACCGCCGGCTGACCGAGGTGCGCCGGGCCATCCCGGACGCTGGGGGCCTGGTGATCGCCACCGACCAGACCGCGGCGCGGGCCTACGCCAAACTGCTGCGCGAGCACACCGGTGAGCGGGCCGTCGTGGTCCTCTCCGACGACGCGGGCTCGTCGGCCCGGATCGAGGAGTTCGCTCAGGGCGAGCAGCGCTGGATGGTCGCCGTCCGGATGGTCTCCGAAGGTGTGGACGTCCCACGGCTGGCGGTGGGCGTGTACGCCACCTCGGCGTCCACCCCGCTCTACTTCGCCCAGGCGGTCGGACGGTTCGTGCGGGCCCGCCGTCGCGGCGAGACCGCCTCGGTGTTCCTGCCCAACGTCCAGCCGCTGCTGCAGCTGGCCTCCGCCCTGGAGCAGGAGCGGGACCACGCCCTCGACCGTCCGGCCAAGGAGAACGATCCCGACTGGAACCCCGAGGAGGACCTTCTCACCGCGGCGAACGCCGCGGAGAAGGGCAGCGACGACCTCCTCGGCACCTTCCAGGCGCTCGAGTCCGACGCCGCCTTCGACAGCGTCATGTTCGACGGCTCCCAGTACGGCATCGGGGGTGAGATCGGCAGTCAGGAGGAGCTCGACTTCCTCGGGCTGCCGGGCCTGCTGGAGCCGGATCAGGTGCGCACCGTGCTCAGCCAGCGCCAGGCCGCCCAGCTGCGCCGCCGGCGTCGCAAGGTTCCCGACCTGGCCGACCCGAAGGACCAGGTCGACGAGGTGGCCACCCACCGCAAGCTCACCGACCTGCGCCGTGAGCTGAACAGCCTGGTGGCCGCGTGGGCCAGGGTCTCCGGCGAACCGCACGCCGCGGTGCACGCCGACCTGCGCCGGCGCAGTGGTGGGGGAGAGGTGTCGCGGGCCAGCATGGCCCAGATCCAGCACCGGATCGACGTGCTGCGCGGCAGGCTGGTAAAACGCGGCTGAGGGTGGCACCGCCCCCAGCCCAGACACCGCCAGGAGAGACATGCAGAGTCCAAGCGAGCCGGAGGCAGCGCCGCGTCGCTCGATCGTCGTGGTCGGAGGTGCCAACCTCGACATCCGGGCGCGATGTGCGGACGCGGTCGTCCCACTGACGTCCAACCCGGGCATCTCGACTACTCGGCCCGGAGGGGTCGGCCGTAACATCGCCGAGAATCTCGCCCGGCTGGGCAATCGCGTGCAACTGGTGGCGCCGCTGGGGCGCGATGCGTTCGGCGCCCAGATCCAGGCCCACGCCCAGCAGTGCGGCATCGAGGTGGTCGCCCCGCGGGCGACCTCCGGCCGCACCGGCAGCTACCTGGCCGTGCTGGACGCCAGCGGGGAACTGGTGGTGGCCGTCTCCGATATGGCGATCACGGACGCCCTGCGTCCGCGCGACCTGGAGGTTCTGCCGCGGGTCCTGGCCGGAGCGGACATGCTCGTCCTGGACGCGAACATTCCGCCCGAGGCCGCCGCCTACGCGATGGAGACGGCCGCGGCGCAGGAGGTTCCGGTGACGGTGGAGCCGGTCAGCGTGGCCAAGGCCGGCCGGCTGGCGGACGTGCTGGCCAGATACGGGGCCTTCGCGGTCAACCTCAACATCCATGAGCTGAGCGTGCTGGCCGCCCGTCCGGTGCCGGACACCGATGCCGGCGTGGCCGCCGCGGCGGCCGAGCTGCGCAGCCGCGGCGTCCGGCATGTCTGGGTGCACCGCGGCCGCCAGCCCAGCGTCCTGAGCTCGCAGGAGCTGGCCGACTTCGTCGTGATCGACCCGCCGCCGGTGCCGGTGGTGGACGTCACCGGTGGTGGCGACGCGATGGCCGCCGGGTTCGTGCATGCCCTTCTGCGCGGTGACGATCCGGTGGCCGCGGCCGGGTTCGGCCAGATGCTGGGGGCGCTCACGGTGACGACGCACGACACGGTGCTGCAGGGCCTGCGCCCGGGAGTGGTGGACGCGGCGCTGGCCGGGGTCGATCCGCCGCCGGAGGCGACGGACGCCAGCGCTGGGGATCCGTCCTCGGTGCCCGACGACGACGAGGAACCGGCGTAGTGACGGAGCTGGTGCGGCGCACCGCCGAGGTGGCCGAGGCGGTCGCCGCCGGCCGCCCCGTGGTCGCCTGCGAGTCGACGATCATTTCCCACGGGATGCCCTATCCGGCCAATGTCGAGATGGCCCGCGAGGTGGAGCAGATCATCCGGGACGGTGGGGCGGTGCCCGCGACGGTGGCCGTTCTGGACGGGATCCCGCGGGTGGGACTGGAGCCGGACGAGCTCGAGATGCTGGCCGACGGCCGTGCCGAGGTGATCAAGGCGAGCGTGCGGGACCTGCCCTACGCGGTCGCCCGACGCCTGCACGCGGCCACCACGGCGGCGGCGACCATGCGGCTGGCCGCGCTGGCCGGGGTGCGGGTGTTCGTCACCGGCGGACTCGGTGGCGTGCATCGGGGCGCACACACGTCCATGGACATCTCGGCCGACCTGACCGAGCTGGGACAGACCGACATCGCGGTGATCAGCGCCGGGGTGAAGTCGGTGCTCGACATCGGGCTGACCCTGGAGGTGCTGGAGACCCTCGGCGTGCCCGTCGTGGTCGTCGGCAGTGACGAGTTCCCGTCCTTCTTCTCCCGCGGCAGCGGTCATCCCGCGCCGATGCGCCTGGACACCGCCGCCGAGCTGGCGGGGCTGATGCGCACCAAGTGGTCGCTCGGCCTGCGTGGCGCGGTCTCGATCGCGAACCCCGTCCCGATCCAGGACGAGATCCCGGCGGAGGAGATCGCCGGCACGATCGAGCGGGCGCTGGCCGAGGCGAACGCGGCCGGGATCACCGGCAAGGAGGTCACCCCGTACCTGCTCGCCCGGATCGTCGAGCTCACCGACGGCGCCAGCCTGCGCGCGAACGTCGCGCTGGTGCGGCACAACGCCCGCCTGGGCGCCGAACTGGCCGTCGAGTGGTCGCGGCTGCACGGCGGCCCCGACCCGCTGCGAGCCTGATCCGGGCGGCAGTGGTCATCCGGGCAGACGGCAGGCCGTAGGCTGGAGCGGCTGGTTTTCGCCGGACGCCCTTGTCCGCGCCCGGTCGGCTCCCGAGATGGACGGAGACGATCGGCGCAGGCGATCGACCCGGACAGTAGATGGAGGAGTACGTGAGTGCCGTGCACGAGGCGGGGCCGGAGGCTGCCGACAGTGGCTCGGGCAGGCGTCTGCGGGTAGCCCT
>JBDIAG010000398.1:0-4905 GCA_039812305.1 Actinomycetales bacterium
CAACGCCGGGGCGGGGGAGCTGATCGAGGCGACGGTGGCCGCCGGTGCCAAGCCGGCCGCTGCCCGGAAGTGGTGGATGGGCGAACTCGCGCGGCACGCCAAGACCGCCGTGGTCGCGCTGGAGGAGCTGGCGGTGACGCCGGTCCAGGTGGCCCAGCTGGCCCAGCTCGTCGACGCGGGCCGGCTGAACGACTCGCTGGCCCGGCAGGTGCTCGACGGGGTGCTGGCCGGCGAGGGCGACCCGGAAGTGGTGATGACCGGCCGCGGCCTCGAGCTCACCTCGGATGACGGCGCCCTGACCGAGGCGGTGGACGCGGTCCTCGCCGAGAACCCGGACATCGTCGCCAAGATCCGGGACGGCAAGACGGCGGCCGCGGGAGCCCTGATCGGACAGGTGATGAAGCGGATGCGCGGCAAGGCGGACGCCTCGGCCGTTCGGGAGTTGATCGGTCAGCGACTGGCCTGATCCGTCCAGCCACGCCGCCAGCCGGGGGAATCTGTCCGATTCGGCGTACACGTTCGTCGTAGTGGGCTAAAGCTGTCCCATCACGTACCGAACAGGACAGTGCTGTGGTGGGCCGTCTCCGACACGACGGCGATCGCGCCGTACGGCGTCCGCCCGGTGGTGTGCCGGTGTACAGGATCGAGAGCGAGCGCCATGGGGGCTGGTCGGCGAGGCGGCCTGGGAGTCGTCGTGCTCGTCCTGCTCATCGGCGGGGTGATCGATCTCGTCATCGTCGAGCTGCATGCCTCCGGGCGTCCGACGGACATGCTCGCCGTCTTCTTCCTGGCGGGCAGCGCGCTGCTCAACGGCGCCGTGCTGCTGTACACCGGGGCGCGCGATCGTGAGGACCGGTTCCGGCTGTACCTGGGAGTCGGCGTCACCCTCCTGGGCGTCGGCTATGCGGCGATCGCCGCGGCGCAGATCTGGTTCGGCTCGCCGCCGCCCAATCTGGGCAATCTCGTCCAGCTGCTGTCCATCCCCTGGGTCGCTGCCGCACTGTGGACGCTGGTCCGCGGCAACCTCGAACCGGCGGCCGGGCTGCGGTTCGGGGTCGAAGTCGTGATGCTCGGCGCGGCGTTGTCCATTCTGTGGTGGCGAGCGCTGATCCTGGTCGGCCGCCCCGGCTGGGAGCCGGCGGCCGGGCAGATCTTCTTCAACATCGCCACCCTGACCGTCTTCGCCATGGTGCTGGTCGCCCTGACCCGGGTGCTGAGCGTGGCGGTGGTGCTCGCCTCCGTCGGCGCGTTCGGGATCGCCTGTACGGACCCCATCCGCATGCTGTTGGTCGCCGCCGGCGTCGATCCGGTGTTCGGCCTCCTGGGTGCCACCACCTCGTGGACCCTGGCGACGATCGGCTTGCTGATCATCAGCGCGGCACCGCCCGATCTCGGCGAGCGCGAGCTGGCCCGGGCCGAGCGGCGGCGCAGCATCATCGTCTCGACCGTGGCGTACGTGCTGGTGCTGATGGCCGGCGGCCTGACCGTCCGGGACGGCACGGTGGACGGCCTGACGTACGCGCTGTTCCTCACCGTGCTGGGCAGCCTGTGGCTGCGCGAGGTGATCCGGGCCGGCCAGCTGGACCGCACGCTCGGCGCGATGCGGCAGCTGGCCCACCGCGATCCGCTGACCGGCCTGGGCAATCGCCGGGCGTTGGAGGACACCCTGCGTTCGTCCCGCCGCGGCGACGGCGTACTCAGCCTGCTGATGATCGACCTCGACGGCTTCAAGGCGGTCAACGATCAGCTCGGGCACAAGAGCGGTGATCAGCTGCTCGTCCGGGTGGCCCGAGTGGTGCAGAGCGAGGCGGAGCGCATCGGCGCGGACGCCTTCCGGATCGGTGGCGACGAGTTCGTCGTGATCGGCCGGAACGTGACGCCGGCGATCGAGGAGGCCGGCGGCCGGATCGTGGAAGGCGTCGAGATGGCCGGCATCGCCGGTGGGTCCCACGCGCTGGTCTCGGTCGGCGCCAGCGCCGGTCTGGTGCATCGCGAACTGCGGGGTCAGACCACGGTCGGCGAGCTGCTGACCCTGCTCGGCTCGGCCAGCACGGCGATGCGCGAGGCCAAGCGCCACGGTGGTCACGGGCTGGTCTTCTTCGACGAGCGGCTGGCCGGGCAGGCTCGGCGCCGGCTCCTTCTCGAGCTGCGCCTGGCCAAGGCGGTGGCCGACGAGGCCGTCGACGTGCGCTACCAACCGGTGATCTCCGTCGAGAGCGGCTATGTCAGCGGGGTCGAGGCCGTGCCCCGGTGGCAGGATCGCCAGCTCGGCCCGGTGCCGGCGGCGGAGTTCATTCCGGTCGCCGAGGAGACCGGGCTGATCCGGGAGCTCGGCCACCAGCTGTTGCGGAAGGCGGTCGCCGGTGCGCACGAGACGGGCCTGTTCGCGCGTGACCTGTCGCTGTCGATCAACGTGTCCGCGGTGCAGCTGCGGATGCCGGGGTTCGCCGAGGACGTGATGACCCTGCTGCGGGAGTTCGACGCGCCGCCGCGGCTGCTCACCGTCGGGATGACCGAGACCGTCTTCATGCGCAACGGCGACGCCGCCGTCCGCACCCTCTTCGAGCTCGCCCGGCAGGGAGTGCGCATCGCCCTGGACGGCTTCGGTACCGGCAACAGCTCTATCGGCTACCTGACCCAGCTGCCGGTGAACCTGCTCAAGCTGGACCGGTCGCTGACCAGTCGGCTCAGCGAGCCGGGCGTGGCGGCGATCACCCGCTCGGTCGTCCAGATGGCGACGGCGCTCAGCCTGACGGTCGTGGTGGAGGACATCCGGACCGCGCAGGAGGAGGCGCTGGTGCGTGGCCTGGGAGTGCACGCGGCGCAGGGCCGTTTCTACTGCGAGGAGCTGACGACCGATCAGCTGGCGACGCTGCTCCCGGGCCAGATCGACCGGGTGGGCTAGACGATCCGGGTCCAGACGACCCAGGTCGGCCGCGGTCCGGCCGGGTTGGCAGGATGACCGGTGTGGAACCGATGATCGTCACGCTGCCCGAGCAACACCCCTGGGTCGACGGACTCACACCCCCCGACGGGATCGACCTGCGGGTGTGGGACGTCTGCTCCGCGCCCGAGCTGCCGGTGGAGCGTGTCGCGCTGGTCGTACCGCCCTACATGGGCAGGGCGACGGCCCTGGACGAGCTGGCGAGAATGCCCAACCTGACCGCCGTCCAGACCCTGACGGCGGGTTACGACGGTCTCCCGGAGCAGATCCCGGCCGGAGTCATGCTGTGCAATGCGGCCGGGGTGCATGACGCGTCGACCGCCGAACTGGCCGTCGGCCTGGCCATCGCCGGCCAGCGGGGCATCGGCACCGCCGTCCTGGAGCAGCGAGCCGGCCGGTGGAACCAGGAGCGGCGTCCGGCCCTGGCCGATCAGCGGGTGCTCGTGGTCGGTGTCGGCAGTGTCGGGACGGCCATCTGCGAGCGCCTCGCCCCGTTCGAGGTGGGCATCACCCGGGTCGGCAGCCGGGCCCGCGCGGACGAGCTCAGCTCCCGCTTCGGGGACGTCCACGGCGTCGACGAGCTTCGCGACCTGCTGCCGCACCACGACATCGTCATCGTGGTGGTGCCGCTCAACGACTCGACCGTCGACCTCTTCGACGCCGACCTGCTCGCCGCGCTCGCCGACGACGCGCTGCTCGTCAACGTCGCCCGGGGGCCGGTCGTCAACACCGCGGCACTGACCGAGCAGGTGCTCAGCGGACGGATCCGCGCGGCCGTGGACGTCATCGACCCCGAGCCGTTCCCGGCCGACCATCCGTTGCGGCAGGCGCCGGGATTCCTGCTCACGCCGCACCTGGGCGGCAACACGACGGCGTTCCACCCGCGCGCTCTGCGCCTTCTCGACGCCCAGATCGCCCGGCTGGCGGCCGGGGAGCCGCTGGCCAACGTCGTCCATCGCGGCTGACGGCGAGGAGTCCCCGGTATCGGTGTGTCCGGGCCCACTGCGGGGTCTCACCGAGAATGTCGGTGCCAGGGCGTAGGTTGTCGGCATGAGTCTCGATCGACCGATGCCGCCCGACCCGTACTCACTGCTCCCCGCCCTGCCCTCGTTCAGCCTGACCAGCGACGACCTGGTCGACGGCGGCACGCTGGGCGACGCCCAGGTCGCCGCCAAGGGCAACACCTCGCCGCAGCTGTCCTGGAGCGGCGCGCCGGAAGGCACCAAGAGCTACGTGGTCACCTGCTTCGATCCGGATGCGCCGACGCCCAGCGGTTACTGGCACTGGGGGCTGGTCGATCTTCCGGCCGACGTCACCAGCCTCGATGCCGGTGCCGGCGGTTCGCCGGCTCTGCCGGGCAACGCCTTCCACGTGCGCAGCGACGGAGGTGGCCGAGGTTTCGAAGGAGCGGCGCCGCCGGCGGGCGACTACCCGCACCGCTACTACTTCGCCGTGCACGCCGTCGGGCAGGAGAGCCTCGGGGTGGATGCCGACGCCAGCCTGGCCGTGGTCAACTTCAATCTGGTCTTCAAAGCGCTGGCTCGGGCGGTGATCCACGCGACGTACGCCGAGCCCGCGTGACCCCCGCGTACACGCTTGTCCGAGAGCAAATAAACTGCAGGTGAAAAAACTAGGGGAGCCGAGCGGTACCCACCCTCTGCGTCCACGATGCGGACGACCGCGTTCCATGATTTGACATGGTGCACGGAGCAGAGAACAGTGGGGCACTGTGCCCATCGCTAGGACCAACCACGTCCTCGTACTCGGCAGGCGCGCGTAGCCGGTCGACCACTGGAACGCGCGCAACCCCTCCGGAGCCCACCAGGCCTGAGGGGTTTTTTCGTGCCGACCGCGCCAGGTGATGCCGGGCGCGGTCGCCACGGCACACCCGGCTTCGTGCTCGGCACGAAGCGTCGAACGCACAGATAGACAGGAGCAGGAGATGGCGACCACCGACGCAG
>JBDIAG010000399.1:0-4904 GCA_039812305.1 Actinomycetales bacterium
CGGCCCCCCGTCCGGGCCCGGGACCTCGACCGGGTCGGCCGCAGCCGCAGGCACCCCAGCCCGAGGTCCACGTGACGACCGTCAGCGACCCCACCCCATGGGGCCGGGTGAGCGAGGACGGCAGCGTCTTCGTCAAGGACCCGTGGGCCGAGAGCGGTGAGCGATTCGTCGGCTCCTACCCGAACGCGAGCGCGGAGGACGCACTGGCCTATTACGGCCGCAAGTTCGACGAGCTGGTGGGTCTGGTCGACATCGCCGAGCAGCGGATGGGGCTTCCGGACGCCAATGTCCAGGCGATCACGCAGGAACTGCGCAACGTCCGCGAGAAGCTCTCCGAGGCCGCGGTCGTCGGCGACCTCGGTGGCCTGGCCGCCCGGCTGGAATCGCTGGAAGGCGGTCTGGAGCAGCGTCGGGCGGATCTGGAGAAGGCCCGCGCGCAGGCCCGCGCGGCCGCCGAGCAGGCCCGCCGGGCGATCGTCGACGAGGCTGAGCAGATCTCCGGCGTCGAGCCGAAGCGGATGCAGTGGAAGGCCTCGGCCGACCGCATGCAGGAGCTGTTCGACTCCTGGAAGACGGCTCAGCGCGAAGGCCCACGGCTCGACAAGGCTACCGAGGACGAGCTGTGGCACCGCTTCTCGCACGCCCGCACCACGTTCGACCGGGCACGCAAGCACCACTTCACGCAGTTGCACCAGGAGCACAACGCCGCGAAGCAGGCGAAGGAGAAGCTGATCGCCGAGGCCGAGGCGCTGTCCTCGTCCACCGATTGGGGCGCGACCAGCGCCGCCTACCGGGAGCTGCTCGAGCGCTGGAAGAAGGCCGGCCGAGCCGGGCGCAAGGACGACGACGCCCTGTGGGCGCGGTTCCGCGCGGCGCAGGACGTCTTCTATGCCGCTCGCGGCGCGGACAACGCCAAGTCGGATGCCGAGATGCAAGCCAACCTCGAGGCGAAGACCAAGCTGTTGGAGGAGGCCGAGGCCCTGCTGCCGGTCAAGGATGTCAAGGCGGCCAAGGCGGCGCTGCGCGGCATTCACGAGCGGTGGGAGGAGATCGGCAAGGTTCCCCGGGCGGCTTTGCACGGCGTCGAGCGGCGTCTGAAGGCGGTCGAGCAAGCGGTTCGCGACCGCGAGGACGAGCGCTGGAAGCGCACGAATCCGGAGACCAAGGCGCGGACGGAGGGCGCCCTGGGTCAGCTGGAGTCGTCGATCGCGTCCCTCGAGGACGACCTGGCCATCGCCAAGTCGCGTGGTGACGCACGCAGGATCGCCGAGGCCGAGGCCGCCCTGGCCGCGCGACGGAGCTGGCTGGAGCAGCTGCGCCGCACCGCCCGCGACCTGCGCTGACGGGAGTTATCCACAGAGACGGCCGACGGGCTTGCCCATGGGCGTCGCGCGGTATGTGCTGTCTCCGTGCAATCCGATGCGCTGGAGCAGCCAGGGGCCGGCCTGATCCTCAGCCCGAGCCCGGCATTGAGCCGGCACTGGCTCGAGTGCATGCGCCGCGACGGGCTCCTGGTACCGATCGGGGCGTCTCGTTACCTGTGTGCGGATGCGGCCGGCTGGCCCCTGGTGCGCCGCCTGGCCCTGCGGACGGAGGTGCCGCGCGGCTGCGTCGTCGTGGGTCTCACCGCGGCCTGGGCGCTCGGGGCGCCGGTCCGTCCCCAGGCGCTGACGACGCTGACGGTCAACGCGGTCGGGGTGAGTGGCCTGACCACGCCTCCCGGCCTGACCGTGCGGCGCACGGCGATACCCCCGACGGCGGTGCTGCAGCTGGACGGGCTGCTGCTGACCACGCCGGTCCGCACCGCCGGCGACCTGGCCATGATCCCCGGCCCGGAGACCGAGGAGGCGCTGCGCTGGATGCTCGGCCCCGGCGGAGCGCCCGCCGATCAGGTGCTCGGCTCACTGCGGCGCCGTGGTCGCGCCCGGGGAGTCCGCCGGGCGGCCCTCGCGGTCGAACGCATCGCCTCGACCGACCAGGATGCGCGTTGACGAGATGATCCCGGCCCGCCCTCGCCATTGAGCGGTCGTGGCCGACCCGGAACGCGTGCTGACGAGTTGGTCACCGCCAAAGGGGACGCATACGTCCCTTCTGGCAGTGGCCAACCGACTCCTGCGGCCAATTATATGCGCTTCGCATATAGTTCCCCTATGGAGACGAAACTGGAAGACGCGATCAACGAGTGGCATGCGAGTGTGAACGCCGGGGATCTGGGACGGTCGGCGGCGGCGGTGGGCGATCCGATCGTCGTCCTCGGGCCCAAGGGCGCGGGCCCGATCACACCCGATCAGTTCGCGGAGTGGGTGGATCGGTCCGGGATTCGGCTGGTGCCACGCTCCTGGCATCCCGTCAGCGAGCGGCTGATGGTCGTCGAGCAGGATGCGACGTGGCCCGAGGATCGCAAGCCCACCCGCGTGGCCACGGTGTTCCGCGTCGCGGGCACCACGGTGACGGCCGCGTTGCGGTTGCCGGATCTGAGATCGGCCCTGGAGCTGGCCTACATCTGCCGCGAGATGGCCGCCTCCGAATGAGCACCGGGACCGGGCAGCTCCTCTTCGGCTTCGTGCGGCATTGGTCCCGGCGGGCGGCCGCCGGGGACGCCTCGCTCGCGCACCAGGGGCGACTGGTGATGGTCACCGAGGCCGTCGACTCGCTGGCCGAACGCGACCAGCCGGCGACCGTGAACGCCGTCGCGCACGAACTGGCCCTCGACCAGAGTGGAGCGTCGCGTCTGGTCAAGGCTGCCGCCGACGCCGGCTACGTGGCGATCGAGAGGGGGTCGGCCGACGGGCGCAGACGGGAGGTGTCCGTCACCACCGAGGGACGCGACGCGCTGCGGCAGGCTCACATGTGGCAGGAGGAGGTCTTCGCCGAACTGACCGCCGGCTGGAGCCGACGACGACGGGACGACTTCCACCGGGCGATGGCCGATCTCATCGCCAGGTCCTACGAGGTCGACGGCGCGACGGTGGGATAGTCCGGGGATACGCCGGGGGCCGTGCCGCACGACCGCTGGTGGAGGCCCCGCCCTCACTACCGTTCGCGACGCCCCTCGTTCTGCCGGTACACGTCGTAGACCCCCTGCACGTTGCGCACCGCGCTCAGCACGTGACCCAGGTGCGCCGGGTCGCCCATCTCGAAGACGAAGCGGGACACCGCCACCCGGTCGCGCGAGGTGGAGACGCTGGCCGAGAGGATGTTGACGTGGTTCTCCGACAGGGTGCGGGTGATGTCGGAGAGCAGACCGCTGCGGTCGACCGCCTCGACCTGGATCTGCACCAGGAAGATGCTGTTCGCCGAGACGGCCCATTCGACGTCCACCAGCCGGCCCGCCTGCTCCCGCAGCGACTTCGCGTTGGTGCAGTCGGCCACGTGCACCGACACTCCGGACCCCCGGGTGACGAAGCCGATGATCGGATCGCCGGGCACCGGCGTGCAGCACTTGGCCAGCTTGACCCACACGTCCGCGACGCCCTTTACCACGACGCCGGCGTCCCCGTGACGCGGCCGCCTGCCGGTCTGGGTCGGGACGGTGGCCTCGGCCATGTCCTCCTCGGCGCCCGCTTCACCACCGAGCGACGCGACGAGCTTGCTGACCACGTTGGCGGCCGAGACGTGGTTCTCGCCGATCGCGGCGTAGAGCGCCGAGACGTCCTGATACCGCAGCTCGGAGGCGATGGCGGTCAGGGAAGCGTGCGACATCAGCCGTTGCAGCGGCATGTTCTGCTTGCGCATCACCTTGACCAGGGCCGCCTTGCCGTGCTCGATGGCGTCCTCGCGGCGTTCCTTGGTGAACCACTGCCGGATCTTGGTGCGGGCGCGCGGGCTGGCCACGAACGTCAGCCAGTCCCGGCTGGGGCCGGCGTCGGCGACCTTGGACGTGAACACCTCGACCGTGTCGCCGGTCTCCAGCGTCGACTCCAGCGCCACCAGCCGGCCGTTCACGCGGGCGCCCATCGTGCGGTGCCCGACCTCGGTGTGCACGGCGTAGGCGAAGTCGACCGGTGTCGAGCCGTGCGGCAGGGCGATGATGTCGCCCTTGGGGGTGAAGACGTAGACCTGCTGGGCGCCGACCTCGAACCGGAGCGAGTCGAGGAACTCGGCCGGATCCTTGGTGTCGTTCTGCCAGTCGACCAGTTGCCGCAGCCAGGGCATGTCGTCGACCTGGTGACCCTGCTTGTACTTCCAGTGCGCCGCGATGCCGAGCTCAGCGCGCTGGTGCATGAGGTGCGTGCGGATCTGGATCTCCACCGGCTTGCCCTGCGGCCCGATCACCGTCGTGTGCAGCGACTGGTACATGTTGAACTTGGGCATCGCGATGTAGTCCTTGAACCGGCCGGGCACCGGATTCCAGCGGGCGTGCGCCGCGCCGAGCACGGCGTAACAGTCGCTGACGGTGTCGACCAGCACACGGACGCCGACCAGGTCGTAGATGTCGTTGAAGTCGCGGCCCCGGACCACCATCTTCTGGTAGATCGAGTAGTAGTGCTTCGGACGACCGGAGACCAGCGCCTTGATCCGGGCCTGCCGCAGATCCTCCTTGACCACGTCGCAGACCTCGTCCAGGTACAGCTCGCGAGCCGGCGCATGATCGGCGACCATCTGGACGATCTGTTCGTACACACCGGGTTTGAGGGTCGCGAAGGAGAGGTCCTCGAGCTCCCACTTGATCGCGTTGATGCCCAGCCGGTGGGCCAGCGGCGCGTAGATCTCCAGCGTCTCGGTGGCCTTGCGCTGGGCCGAGGCCGAGGAGACGTACCCCCAGGTGCGCGCGTTGTGCAGCCGGTCCGCGAGCTTGATCACCAGCACGCGGATGTCCTTGGACATCGCCAGGACCATCTTGCGGACGGTCTCGGCCTGCGCCGCCTCGCCGTAGGTGACCTTGTCGAGTTTGGTGACACCGT
>JBDIAG010000400.1:0-4895 GCA_039812305.1 Actinomycetales bacterium
CAGGGTTGAAGTGGCCCAACGACGTGCTGGTCCCGGCCGGGGCCGCTCCCGGCCGTCCGGTCGGAGCGGCCGAGCTCAAGGTCGCCGGCATCCTCGGTGAGATCGTCGCCGACGCCCGCGACGGGCCGGCCGCCGTCGTCGGCATCGGCCTGAACGTCACCACGACCGCGGAGGAGCTGGGGCTGCCGACCGCCACCTCCCTGGCGCTGGCGGGGGCGGCCACGACCGATCGCGGGGTGCTGCTGCGAGCGATCGTGCGCGAGGTCGTCGCGCTCGAGGACGGCTGGCGGGCCGCGGAGGGCGACGCGCAGGCGTCCGGGATCGCCGCGATGGCTCAGGAGGCCTGCGTGACGCTGGGGGAGCAGGTCGAGGTGGCGCTGCCGGGTCGGGAGCCGCTGACCGGCCTGGCCGAGGGGCTGGACGCGGCGGGCCGGCTGCTCGTGCGCGGTTCCGACGGGGTCGTGCGGCCGGTGTCGGCCGGGGACGTCACCCGCCTGCGCCCGACGGGGCGATCCTGATGGCCGAACCACCGGAGCCGACCGGCCGGGCCCTTCCCGACGGGGCGGTTCCCGAGGGGGGAGCCACCGAGGGGACGGCAGCGGAATGGACCGACGAGGAGCGCATCCTCGGCGGGGCCCGCCGGCTGCGGGCCCGGGACGTCGCCCAGCGCGCCGGCGTCTCCACCTTCTCCGCGCGGCGATTCTGGCGGGCCCTCGGCCTGCCCGTCGTCGAGGCCGACCAGGTGGCCTTCACGGAGGCCGACGTCGAGGCCCTGCGGCTGGTCTCGGAGCTCGTCCGGGAGGATCTCCTGGACGAGGAGACGGCGCTGGCCCTGACCCGCGCGATCGGGCGTAGCGTCGACCGGCTGGCCTCCTGGCAGGTGCAGCTGCTCGGCGAGAGCTACACCGACGCCGAGGAAGGCGTCGCGAACGCGGTCAGCCGCGTCTCGGCGCTGGCGCCCTCGATGGCGGACGCCCTGGAACCGCTGATCTCCTATGCCTGGCGCCGTCACCTCTCCTCGGCGATGCGCCGGTTCGTCACCGAGACGGCACCCGACACCTCGGTGCCGATGCTGCGCCGGTCGGTGTGCTTCGCCGACCTGGTCTCCTTCACCCGTCTCGTGCGCCGGCTGCCCGAGCGGGAGTTGAGCGGCGTGGTGCAGCGGTTCGAGACCGTCACCTCGGATCTCATCACCGGCTCCGGCGGGCGGGTGATCAAGACGGTGGGGGACGAGGTGCTCTTCACCGCCTGGCCGCCGAGCGTGGCCGCCGAGATCTCACTGCAGATCGCCGATCAGATCGGCAACGACCCGCAGCTGCCGGACGTGCGGATCGGGATCGCCACCGGCGACGTGCTGGCCCGGCTCGGCGATGTCTTCGGCACCACCGTGAACCTCGCCAGCCGGATGACGACGCTGGCCCAGCCGGGCCACGTGGTCTGCGACAGCGTCACCGCCGAGGCGCTCAGCGACAACACCCAGATCTCCTGCACGCCACTGCGCAGGCGCGCGGTCAAGGGGCTCGGACAGGTGCTGCCCTGGCTGGTCAGCTGGACCGCCGAGGAACCGCGCTACCGCTGGCGGATCAACCTGCCCGGGCTGGGCGGCTGAAAGCTCCGCGCGGCTGAATGCCCTGGACGGCTGAAGGCTCTGGGCGCCAAAAGCTTCGGGCGGCTGGAGCGTCGGCGGCGGCCCGCCGGCCGGGATGGCCGGTCAGACGACGACGGGCGTCTCGCCGGTCACCGCGTCGCTGGGCAGCGGCGAACGGGAAACGGGCGGCGAGGCGGCCGCGGCGGTCCCCTCGATCTTCTTCGGGGTCGCTGAGTTGGAGCGCTTATCGGTTGCTCGGGGTGTCACATCCATCCGCATCACGAGCGTGATGCCGATGGCGACAGCAGCGATCAACAGGATGACCTCAAGCATTGGGGGAAGCCTCTCGGTTCGTCCGGCCAGACAAGCATGACTCCTATCGGCAGGTCCTCGTATGCCGAACACGCCAGAAATTGTGTGGAAGATCCCAAGTTGCGGCGTGTCGCGTCGTGATTGTGTCGAGTGTCCGGATGGTGCCCTCGGCGAAGTGGTGGCTCTCACATGCCGGCCGTCCGGATGCCGGGCAGCGCCGGCGGCGAGACCGTGCCCTGGAACCCCTTCCGGGGCGAGACCTTCCACGGTGAAGCACTAGTGCTCCTCGACGGAAGTTCTTCGGGGCCTTGCGCCGCCCGCGCGGCGCCCGGCCGCGTTCTCCTCGGTCGCGATACAACACCGGTATCACTCCCTCGTCGGCCTTGCCGGGCATCCACGCGAACGACACCATGCCCTCGAACAACCTCCGTCGAGAAGCACTAGGCTGCCGCGGTGGCACTCGAACACCCAGGTGGTTTCCCCGTCGTGGCGGTCGTCGGCGACGGCCAGCTGGCCCGGATGATGGCCGAGGCGGCAGGGCCGCTGGGCGTGCGGCTCCGGTTGCTGGCCGGTGACCCCGACTCCTCCGCGGCCCAGGTCATCCCGGATGTCCAGCTCGGTCAGCACACCGACGAGGCGGCCGTCCGCGCCATCGTGAAGGACGCAGCGGTGCTCACCTTCGACCACGAGCACGTGCCGAACGAGATCCTGCTGCGGCTGCAGAGCGAGGGTGTGCCGGTGGGCCCGCCCCCGCAGGCGCTGGTGCACGCCCAGGACAAGCTGGTGATGCGCGAGCGGCTGAGCGAGTTGATCGGCGACCGGCACGCCCTGGCCGACCTGCCCGTCTGGGCACGGGTGCGCACGCCCGCCGAGGTGACGTCGTTCGGGGACGCGACCGGCTGGCCGGTGATCGTCAAGACCCCGCGGGGCGGCTACGACGGCAAGGGCGTGGTGGTGGCCGGGTCGGCCGGCGACGTGCCGTCCGAGTGGTTCGAGAAGTTCCCGGACGGTCTGCTCGCCGAGGAGAAGGTCGACTTCCGCCGCGAGCTCGCCGTGCTGGTGGCGCGCAGCCCCTCGGGGCAGGCCAGCGCCTGGCCGGTCGTCGAGACCATCCAGGTGGACTCGATCTGCGACGAGGTGATCGCCCCGGCCCCGGGCCTGCCCGCGGAGCTGGCCGGTGCCGCGACCGAGCTGGCGCTGCGCATCGCCGGGGAACTCGGCGTCACCGGGGTGCTGGCGGTCGAAGGGTTCGAGACCGCCGACGGCCGGTTCCTCGTCAACGAGCTTGCGATGCGACCGCACAACAGCGGCCACTGGACGATCGAAGGCTCGGTCACGTCCCAGTTCGAGCAGCACCTGCGGGCCGTCCTCGACCTGCCGTTGGGCGAGGTCGGCGCGCGGGAGAAGTGGACCGTCATGGTCAACGTGCTCGGCGGGAAGTACCCGGATCTCTATCGCTCCTACCTGCACGTGATGGCGCGCGACCCGAAGGCCAAGGTGCACCTGTACGGCAAGGGGGTGCGGCCGGGGCGCAAGCTCGGCCATGTCACCTGCTACGGCGACGATCTGGACGACGTGCGCGCCCGCGCCCGGCACGCGGCGGACTTCATCAGGGGAGTGATCGAGGAGTGAGCGACGTGGAACCGCTGGTCGGGGTGGTGATGGGGTCGGACTCCGACTACCCGGTGATGAGTGCCGCGGTGGAGGCCCTGGGTGAGTTCGGGGTGGCGTGCGAGGTCGACGTGGTCTCCGCGCACCGGATGCCGCAGGACATGATCGACTACGGCCGCCAGGCCGCCGGGCGGGGCCTGCGGGTCGTCATCGCCGGGGCCGGCGGAGCCGCCCACCTGCCCGGCATGCTCGCCGCGGTCACCCCGCTGCCGGTGATCGGGGTGCCGGTGCCGCTGAAGTACCTGGACGGCATGGACTCGCTGCTGTCGATCGTGCAGATGCCGGCCGGGGTGCCGGTGGCCACGGTCAGCATCGGCGGGGCGCGCAACGCGGGTCTGCTGGCGGTGCGGATCCTCGCGGCCGGCCGGGACGACGAGGCGGCGCGGCTGCGCGCGGCGATGCAGGAGTTCCAGGCCTCGCTGCGTCAGGTGGCCAAGGACAAGGGTGCCGCGCTGGCCGAGAGGCGGGCCCGGGGCGACTGACCGCCTCGTCGGCATGGCCGCGCCCCTCGATCCGGGCGGCTGCGGAGGGCGGCGGGACTACCCCTGGTAGAAGGCGGTCCACTTCCCGTCGGCGCTGATCGAGACCTGATAGCCGGTGAAGTCGTCACCGGCCGCGGCGCCCGGCCAGATCCATTCGTCGTCGGCCAGCGCCGGGGCGCTGCTGAGGGCGCGGGCCAGGGCCAGGTAGCGCTGGTCGCCGTCGGGCACCGCGAAGACCGTGGCCGGCTGGGCGTCGTTGAGGCTGAGGACCGTCCGGTCCTGGGTGGCGAGCGTGGTCAGGAAGCCCGAGTCGCAGCCCAGCGCGGCCGTCATCAGATCCTGCGCGGTCTGCACCGCGTGACTGCTCGCACTGCCCTTGGCCAGCGCCAGTCCCGACCCGCTGGCCGAGCAGGGGCCGGTCGCCGCGGCCGGTGCCGGGGCGGGAGCCGTGGACGTCGACGGCTGCGCCGACGGTTGCCCGGCGGTGGGTGGCGGCGCCGGAGCCTGGGTGGTCGGCGTGGCGGTGGCCGGTGCTGGCGTGGGCTCGTCCGTCGGCGCGGGGCTCTCCTCGGCCTGCTCGGTGTCGCTGGCATGCCCGACGATCACCGCGTCGTCGCGCCCGCACCCGCAGAGCAGCACGCCGATCAGCCCGGCGCAGACCAGGGCCACCCGGGCATGCCGGTGACGTCGTGGACGACCCAAGAATCCGACCCCCAAAGCAGGCTGAGCGGTAGGCCTCCACGGTATCCGGAAGCAAGCCGTCGGCACGCCCGTTTCGGGAAGGATGCTCCCCGGGTCGGGTCGTGCCGTGCCGGGTCGGGCCGGGGCGGGCGTCGGGCGGG
>JBDIAG010000401.1:0-4891 GCA_039812305.1 Actinomycetales bacterium
GCGTACTGGGTCTTCAGGAGCGCGATGAGCAGGCGGATCTCACTCGCGATCGCCGCGAAGTAGGACTGCAATCGCGGCGAATCCGCGGTGTCGACGACCGCGGCGTGAAAGGAGACATCCGCCTCGGCAATGCGCGACCAGTCGTCCTCACCGCCTTGAAGGTCGGCAAAGGTGGTCAGGGCGTCACCGACACGGGTGAGTGACGGCCTTTCCCTCTTGATCTCGCGGACCGCATCCAACTCGATGAGCTTCCGGACGCGATAGATGTCGCGCACCTGAGCGGGATCGAACGTCCGCACGCGGGCGCTGAATCCGGCCGGGCGCACGAGCATGCCCTCGTTGATCAGCTGTTGCACCGCAATGCGTGCGGTAGGGCGGGCGATACCGAATGCCGCGGCGATCTGAGTGTCCTTGATCTCTTCGCCCGCGCGGTACTCGCCGGCGAACAGACCCTCGCGAAGCCGCTTCGTCGCTGCCTCGGCCACCGTGACGGTCTCCAGCGGTTTGGACGCAGGCATGTCTTCCTCCCAGGGTCGTCGCCACCACCCTACCCGTACTGTCTATCTGCATCACTGCTATCTAGTACGAGCGCCAGGTGCCTGGCGGTCCGCGCGGGGTCGACCTGCGAGACCTGCATGGCACAGCTGAAGCCGTCCGTGAGCACCACAGCGTCCGGGCCGGCCGCCGCCAGAGCGGGTGCGATGGAGTGCGCGGCGACCCGCATCGACATCTCGAAATGCTCGCTCTCGAAACCGAAGTTGCCCGCGACGCCGCAGCAGGACGAAGACTCCGTCACGCTCTCCACTCCCCAGGTCGCGAGCACGCGGCGCTGCACGTGAGACCCGAACGCGGCATGCTCGTGGCAGTGGGTCTGCACGACCGCTCGCCGGGGAGGAGCCGGCTCGGGCCGCCAGCCCCGCGCCATGGCCTCGTCCACGGCCACGGCGAACGAGCGGATCCGCCGAGCGACGCGCACGGACGCGTCGGTGCCGAGCAGCGTGGGGCCGTCGTCCCTGATCGCCGCGGCACAACTCGGCTCGAGCACCACGATGTCGCGCTCGGTCCCGTCGTCGAGCTTCCCGACGAGATCGGCCAGGCGCTTGGCGGCGCCGGCGCGTTGCCCGGTCGAGATCCAGGTGAGTCCGCAGCACGCGTCGGGTGCGCAGCCCACCTCCGCGCCGGAGCCGCGCAGAACCCGGGCGGCGGCCGGGATGATCTCCGGGCGAAAGGCTTTCGTGAAGCTATCGGCGAAGACGAGAATGTCGGCCCGCTCGCTGAACGCCGCCTCGGTCATCCGTCGCCGGAGCTCGCGATGCGGTGCGAAGGCCGGCAGCCGTCGTCGCGCGCTGATCCCGAGGCGGTCGCCGACCCGGCGGAACGGCTTGACCCGCGCGCCTGCGTTGGCGATCCGGCTGAGTCGCGTGATCAGTGGCAGCCAGCGCGGCAGCCAGCCGATCGAGTAATGCGTGAAGGGACGCACTCTGCCCCGGTAGTGGTCGTCGATCAGCTCGGACTTGGCCTGCGCCATGTCGACGCCGGTCGGGCAGTCGGTCGAGCAGGCCTTGCACGACAGACACAGATCCAAGGCCTCCCGCACCTGCGGCGCCGCCCATCCGCCGGCGCTCGAGCCATACCCGCGCGCGAGCTCCTGCAGAACTCTGGCGCGGCCGCGAGTCGAGTCCTTCTCGTCCCTGGTGGCCCGATAGCTCGGACACATGAAGCCACCTGTCGAGGCTCGGCACCGTCCCACCCCGATGCACGCCTGGGCGTTGCCGACGAAGGTTCCGAGCGCCTCCCGTTCGCCGCCCGAGGAGCCCCCGCCGAGCGCCTTCGTCCGTCGCGCCGGACGCGGGCCGGCGATCGGCACGATCGCGGGGACGGACGGCGCGGGAAGACCTTCCAGGGACAGCGATTCGGTGAACGGAGCTGGGTCGACGATGATGCCGGGGTTGAGGAGGTTCTCCGGATCCCACACGTTCTTGAACGCCTCGAAGAGCCCCATCATTCGCTCCGAGTACATGAGTCCGAGCAGTGCGCCCCGGGCGCGCCCGTCCCCATGCTCTCCGGAGAGCGATCCGCCATGTGCGACGACGAGTTCCGCCGCATCGCGCATGAAGGCTTCGAAGGCGGCACGTCCAGGTGCTGTTCGAAGCTCGAAGTCGACCCGCATATGCACGCAACCGGCTCCGAAGTGGCCGTACATGGACGCGGTGTAGCCGTGCCTGTCGATCAGGGGCAGAAGCTCGGCGAGGTAGTCGGCGAGTCGTTCCGGCGCCACCGCCGAGTCCTCCCATCCGGGCCAGGTCTGGACTCCGTCGAGTCGCTTCGAGGAGAGACCCGCACCGTCTTCGCGAACCCGCCAGAGCGTGGCCCGCTCCACCGCGTCGGTCACCACGATGTGGTCGCGCAACCGGCCGTTCTCCGTGAGGCGTTGCGCCAGAGCGGTGCACCGCTCGGCCGCCGCCGCGATCGTGTCCGCGGAGAACTCGACCATGACGTAGGCCTGGCCTCGTGGTAGCGAGCTCACGCTCGTGTCGCCCCTCCGCGCCCGCATGATGTCGACGATGGACGAGTCGAGTCCTTCGATGGCGCTGGGCTTCAGGTCGAGCATCGTCAGCACATCGCGAGCAGACTCGACGGTCGAGTCGTAGCCGACGCACAGGAGCGCGGTCGCGGCCGGCTTCTCCACCAGCGCCACCCGGGCTCGGAGGAACAACGCGCAGGTGCCTTCGCTGCCGGCGAGTGCGCGTGCGACATGGAAACCGTTCTCGGGTAAGAGATGGCCCAGGTGATAACCCGACACCTGGCGTGGAATCGTCTGGAGCTCGACGCGGAGTGCCGCGAGATTGTCGTGGGCGAGCCTGGCGAGCGCGTCGTTGATCTCTGCCGCCCGAGCGGCGGAGTATCGGTCCGATGGGTCGAACGCCCGCAATCCTCCCGCGGCCGCCACCAGGTGCGCCCCGTCGATGGTGAGCGCTTCGATCTCGACCACGTGATGTGACATCCGCCCGTATTCGACGGAGTGATTGCCGCAGGCGTCGTTGCCGATCGAACCTCCGATGCTGGCCCGGCTCAAGGACGAGGGATCCGGGGCGAACGTGAGCCGTCCACCGGAGAGACGCTCGACGTGGCTGCGGAGCTCGCCCATCACCACACCGGCATCGACCCAGATCGTGCGGCCATCGGCATCGATGTCGTCCACCCGGTTCATTCGACGGGAGAGATCCAGAATCACGCCCACTCCCACGGCATTGCCGGCCATCGAGGTGCCTCCGCCCCGGACCGTGACCGGCAGGCCGCTCTGCTTCGCGGCACGCAGCGTGTGCCGCACCTCCGCCGGGCTCCGGGGAAACACGATGAGCTCCGGGCGGACCCGATAATTAGACGCGTCGTAGGAGTACTCCCAGCGGCGGCGCTGCGTGGCATCGACCTCTATTCCGGCCGCTTCGAGTCGTCGCAGCAGTTCCGCCGCCGGCATCGACCGCTCCGGGGTGGCTGGCATGGCCGTCTACTTCGTCGTGACGGTGCTCAACGCGTTGTCCAGCGCCGCCAGGCCGAGGTCGATCTCCCGTTCGGAGACGGTCAGCGCCGGCACGACCCGGACCACGTTGCCGAGGGGACCGCAGGTGAGCAGCAGCAGCCGCTCCGCGACCGCCGCCTGCTGCACATCACCGGCCGCGGTCGGGTGAGCCTGTCCATCGTCCCCGGTGAACTCGATCGCCTGCATCAGCCCGATGCCGCGCACATCGCCGATCACCGGATACTTCCGCTGCAGCACGAGCAGACCCTCACGGAGTTGCTCGCCACGCTCGGCCGCATTGGCGACGAGCTTCTCGTCCTCGACGACATTCAGCGTCTCGACCGCCGCGGCCGCCGAGACCGCGTTGCCTCCGTAGGTGCCGCCCTGCGAGCCCGGGGAGGGCCGTCGACATCAGCGCGGTGCTCGCCGCGATCGCCGAGATCGGGAAGCCGGACGCGATGCCCTTGGCGGTGATCAGGATGTCCGGACGGATGCCCGCGTGCTCGTGCGCCCAGAACTTGCCGGTGCGTCCGACGCCGGCCTGGATCTCGTCGGCGATGAGAAGAATGCCGTGCGCGTGTGCACGCTCCTCCAGGCCTCGCAGGAACGCGTGCGGCGCCGGAAGATAGCCACCGTCGCCTTGGACGGGTTCGATGATGAAGGCCGCGGTATCGCTCGGAGCCGTCACGGTGCTGAACAGGTAGTCGAGCTCGCGGAGCGCGAAGGCGACGGCATCGTCCTCGGTCAGGCCGTAGCGGTAGGCGTACGGGAATGGTGCGATCACCACACCGCCCATCAACGGCGAGAATCCGGTGCGGAACTTGGTACCCGCGGTCGTGAGGCTGGCGGCCGCGACGGTGCGTCCGTGAAAACCGCCCTGGAAGGTGACGATGTTGGGCCGGCCGGTCGCCATCCGGGCGAGGCGCAGCGCAGCCTCCACCGCCTCGGCACCCGAGTTGGCGTAGAAGACCGAGTCAAGCCCGTCCGGCAGGACGTCGCCGAGCTTCTCGGTGAGGCGGAGGAGCGGCTGGTGCATGACCGTCGTCGCCTGAGCGTGAATCACGGTGGCGACCTGCGCCTGGGCGGCGGCGACGACTCGCGGATGACAGTGGCCGGTGGACGTCACCCCGATGCCGGAGGTGAAGTCGAGGTAGCGGACACCGTCGGTTCCGAGAATCCAGCTCCCCTCGGCCTTCTCGACGACCACCGGCGTCGCCTGCTGCACGATCGGGCTGATCTTCGCCATGTATTCGGAGTCCCTTCCAGGTGTGATCGCGCCGAGAGGCAGCGATGATTCCGACTAACTGTATAACAGTTAGTCGGAAGCCGAGTGGGGCCTCGTGATCGAGGACACAGGTGCCGCCCAAGCGG
>JBDIAG010000402.1:0-4888 GCA_039812305.1 Actinomycetales bacterium
CGGGCCCGCGCCTCGCCGTAGCGGAACGCCCGCTTGAGCTGGCGACGACGATCGCCCCAGTCGTGCACGACGAGCGCGTGCGGGACGTTGCGGAGCCGGCCGCCGGCACGGCGAACGCGCCAGGAGAAGTCGACGTCGGAACCGTAGGCGAAGGTCTCGTCGAAACCACCGACCCGGTCGAACAGCTCGCGGGTGAACGCCAGGTTGATCGTCGGGCATTCGGGCAGGTACTCGACGGTGGCCGGCTCGGCGTACAGGCTGCCCTCACCCCGTCCCCGAGTACCCCCGGCACACAGTTCCTCCTCGCCGGCGACGATGGGCGCCAGCAACCGGTCCAGCCACCCCGGGTCGGGCACGCAGGAGGAATCGACGAAGACGATGATCTCGCCGCGGGCCCGGCGCACCCCGGCGTTGCGCTGGTGCGGGATGGTCACCACCCCGGGACGCGGCTCGAAGTCCAGCCAGCTGAGCTCGGGATGGGCCACCCGCAGGTCGTCGTAGCGCTTCCGCGAGGCGTCCACCACGACGATCTCGGGTTGGTACGCCGAGTCGTGGGCGAGCAGCGCCTCGACCGTCTCGCGCACACCGTCCTCGTTCTTGTTGATGACGACGATGCTCACCTCGGTCACCGGTACACCTCCGCGGAGCCGTTGCTGTACACCCGCGACTTGAAGTCGGTGAAGAACTGGCGCGGGAAGTGGAAGGCGGTGCGAACGTCCAGCCGGACCGTCCGGGCCCGGCCGTTCAGCACGTTCTCGGAGTCGGCGTAGACGTAGGCCCGCTGGTCGAGCGTCTTCGGGCTGAGCTCGCCGAACACCCCTCGGGTGATCCGCGGATCGCCGCGCAGTTGCAGGGCGGCGTAGCTGTCCGCGAACACCATGTCGTCCCGCCCGTAGCGCTGGGCGAGCCAGTCAGCGGCTGCGGCATCGGCGTCGTCGATGCCGTAGCGCTGGTAGAACTCGTTGTCCCGCACGAGGTGACCGGCGTCGTTGATGATGAGCAGGTTCCGCAGGCCGCTGACGTCGAAGACCGCGAGCGCGGCCAGCACGGCCATGGCCGGGGCGATCACCCGCAGCCGGGGCCGCCACGCCGAGACGCGGGCCTGGATGGCTCTGGCCATCGGGCCGGCGAACATCGCCACCCCGATGCCGAGCACCAGGGAGGTCTGCAGCAGCAGGCGTTCGGCGTTGTAGGACTGGGCGAGGTTGGCGTTCAGCCGGGTCGCCATCGTCAGCACGAGGGCCGCGCCGGCCATCCCGAGCACGTCGAGAAGGGTCGCGGACGGACGACGCCGGCGCAGCACCTGGAAGGCGAACCAGCCGACGCCGACCACCATGGCCAGGTTCGTGACCTGGCGGAGCGCCACGTAGAGGACCTGCGTCACCGGCGCCAGCCCGGACAGCGGCCCGAGCCGATCGGGCAGATCGATCTCGCCGGTCTGGGCGACGAATCGCTGCTGGAGTCCGTCGCCGTAGCCCTGCAGCCACGGGCGTTGCTGCGCGTCCAACTCGGTCTTGGCGAAGTACTCGGCCGGGGTGACCTCGACGACGACACCACCGTTCAGCCAGGTGGCCAACAGTCCGTCGTCGTTCTTGCTGAGTCCGGTCGCCTCGGCGGTGCGGGTGACGGCCGAACCGACGTTCAGCGAGCTCTGGGTGATCCCGACGTTCCACGCCAGAGCGGAGACCAGGGCGACGAGGACGACCGTGGCGGCGAGGACGCGCGGGGTGCTCCGCCACGGCCGGCGCACCGGCCGGCCGAGCCGGCCGACGACCAGGCCCCCGAGCAGGACAGCGAGCGCGACGTAGGCGGTCGTGTAGTGACTGCAGGCCATCGCAGCGCCGAGCAGGACGGCCAGGACGGTGCCGCCCCGGCTCCGGCCGCCGGCGCGCACCGCCAGCAGCAGAAGAGCGACGAACTCCAGGAGGCCGACTTCCTGCCGGCTCACGGCCGGCAGCTGCCACATCGCGGCCGGCGTCATCACCAGCAGCAGCGTGGTGAGGAAGGCGGCACGATCGGAGCTGAACCGGCGCAGGAACAGGTAGCCGCCGGTGATGTACAGGGCGAACGCGAACGGGGCGATGGTCTTGAAGAAGGCGATCAGGGGCAGCCCGGCCACCGACGTCAGCTCGACCGGCAGCACGGTGATGCTGAGCATCGCGGCGTAGGGGTCCTGCAGCACCAGCTGCCAGTGACCGGCCTCCCCGGTGCGCTGCGCCCAGGCGTACTCCTGGTGCACGTCGAAGCCGAAGAGGTAGTCGGTGCGCTGGGAGTAGGCCCAGGACAGGGCGAGGGTGAAGAAGAACAGCAGGGACGACCGCAGCGGGGCGGCGCGGCGACTCACCGCCGCCACCACCAGGCCGGCGCCGAGGACGCCCAGCGAGACGACCGTCAGGCCCGGGCCACCGCCGCCGTCGAGCAGACCGGCTCCGCTCCAGGCCAGCACGGCGAGCAACGCGCCCACGCCCCACCAGGTCAGGGTGGTGCGGTCGGGTAGCCCTCCGGCCGGATGACTCCGCGCGTAGCCGATGGCCACCAGACACCCGGCCACGACCAGGCTGACCAGGATGAACACCGGCCACGGGCGCAGCGGATGGAAGCCGAGACCGGCCAGCCCGCTCAGCAGCAGCCCGCCGAACATCAGCACGGCCAGCGAGGTGGCCACGGCGTAGATCAGCCGTAGCCAGACGTCGTGGACGTTGACCCGCAGGGCGGTGCGCAGAGCGTCCCCGGGGAGAAGCATGAGGTAGGCGACCAGCACCACCGCGCTGATCCGATTGTCCGGCAACAGCAACGCGAACAGCGCGATCACCCAGGCGATGAGCTGAAAAGCGGCGTACTGCGTTGCCTGCCCGACCGCGGCCGGTGGCCGGATCGGAATCGGCGGTGGCTTCGCGGTGGAGCGGCGGATGTCGATAGCAGTCATGATCGCGTGAATCTCCGGTGTTCGTGCCGGTAGTAGTCCATCCAGCCGAGATCGCTGGCCGCCTCCTGCAGCAACTGCAGGTACGGGTAGGCCAGCAGGGCCGGGGACCGCTCGGCGACCGCCTGACGCAGCCAGCGGGAGAAGAGCAGATTGGGCACCGCCACGGCCCCCGCCAGCGCTACGGCCCGGCTCGGGCCGGATGCCGCGGCGGCCAGCGCCAGCAGACCGGTGACGAGCACCGGTGCCGGGTAGACGGTGGGAGTGATCTCGGGATGCTTGGCGCGCATCCGGGCGTTGCCGCGGCCGTAGGCGCGACTGCGCCGGAGGAGATCGGCGACGGTGTTCTCGAACCGGTGGCCGACCCGGGCAGCGGGGGTGAACACCACGCGTTCGCCGGCCAGGCTCAGCCGGCGGAACAGGTCCTCCTCCTCGCCGCCGAAGCGGAACCGCTCGTCGAAGCCGCCCTGCCGCAGGACCGTCCGCCGGTCGAGCATCATGTTCGCGCCGGCCAGGGAGAACACGTCCCGCTCGCCGGTCGGTGCCGGTGCCGCGGCGCGGCGCAGATACCGTCCGAAGCGGTAGAGGAGCGAGTCGCCGGCGGCCAGATCCCGCTCCAGCGGCGAGAGCGGGTCGGTCTCCAGGTGATAGCGACCCAGGAAACCCGTCGTCTCGACGGCGGGCGCCGCCCCACCCCAGGCGACCGCGTCGGGATGCCGCTCCCGGGCCGCCAGCAGGTCCTCGATCCAGGTGGGCTCCGGTTCACAGTCGTCGTCGGTGAAGGCGACCAGGTCGGTTCCGGCGGCGGCCAGGCCGGTGTTGCGGGCCGCGGCCAGCCCCTTGTTGACCTCGTGCTCGACGACGTCGTAGCCGGCGTCGCGGCACAGTTGCGCCGTCCGGTCACCGGAGCCGTCGTCGACCACGAGAATGCGCATCCGGTCGGCGACGGTCTGGCCACGCAACATCTCGAGCGTGGTCAGAGTGTCGCGGCCGCCGCGGTAGGTGCACACGATGACCGTGACCGTGGGATCGCCGGCGGCGACCTCGACGGTCGAACCGGTCCCAGCGGTGGGTTCCGTTTCGGACGCGTCCGGCGAGCCGTCGGCGGCGGGCTGTCGACGCGTCCCACCGTGACTCAGCGTTTCCAGCGGGCCTTCGCCCGCCGACGTGGCGGGCCGCCAGATCGGTTCGGGTCCTCCAGTCAGATCAACCGGCATACGGCACCTCCGGTGGCGTCGACACCCGGCTCGGCCCAGGTGTGGATCTGGGCGGGTCGCAGCCGCGAGCCGGTGGCCTGGACACCGAGTTGAACGCGGTCGCCGCAGCGGACCGGGATCTCCACGGTGCGTCGCTGGGTCCGGCCGTCGCTCAGCCGGACGGTCTCGTCCTGGACCGGCTCGGCCACCCGGCCGTCGACGATCACGCCCGCGACCAGTCGCACGTCGGCCGCATCGCTGTCGCTGATCCGCACGTCGTAGCTGAGGCGCACGGTGCCGGCGCCGGGGGCCGTCCACTGCAGGGTGGGACGATCGCGCATCGCCAGGTTGACGAAGGGCTCGTCGAGGGGATCGTCCGCCCACGGCGCCGACAGCGTCTTGGGTCCGATCCCGATCGCGAGCAGTGCCACCAGTCCCCACAACGCCGCCGGCAGAAGCCACCGGCGACGCGAGCGGCCGACGACCGGCTCCTGCGGCGCACGTCTCCGGCTATCGGAAAGGCCGGTCACCCATGTCCTCCCAGCGTCGACCCGACGTGCACCGGGCAGGTGATCGCCTCCACCAGTCGCTGCGCGCCGCGCTCCGCCAACAGCCCGGAGTAGCGGGCCAGGGCGGCCGAGCGCAGATCCTGCGGCTCGTCGGCGAACTGCGCCAGCGCCGCGGCGACGTCCGCCGGGGCGGTCGAGCGCAACTGGAGCCGGGTCCCGCCGAACAGCGCGGCCAGCCCGCCGACCGGCGCGGCGAGCAC
>JBDIAG010000403.1:0-4877 GCA_039812305.1 Actinomycetales bacterium
GTCTCGCGAAAGGCCGGGATGATCTCGTCGAAGCCCACCTTGGGAACCGCGTAGGCGACGAGATTCAGGTGGTAGCGCCCGCTGGAGATGTCCAGCCCGCCGGGGACGTCCGTCGACCCGCCCCCGCAGGCAGCCGTGGCCAGGACCGTCGCCGCGACGATCAACGCCGTTCGCGCTCTTCTACTGATACGCACGATTCCTACCATTCGCTGACACTTTCGCTCGGGTGGTTCGGGGAGGTTCGGTCGGGCGGTGCTTGACCGGAGATGGGAGAGGCGCTGACCGGGGGTCCGTTCGCAGGAGTTCAGCCCCGGCTCGTCATCGATCCCTCAGAGGGGGTGGACGCAGACGACAGCCCGCCGGTCGCCGCCTGGAAGAGCCAGGCAGCGACATGGCATCCGGTGCTGTCGCGCTCGCATGCCGACACACTAGCAAAAGACTACATTTCCGAGTGTAATCGTGTTCTTTTGTGGCGGACGTTACTGCCGCAGCGCCATCCGCGTCAGCTCCATCCGGTCGCCGGGCGAAATCTCGCAAAGCTCCGGACGCCGGGCGGGACCCCGCGGCAGCACCGCCGGGCGATCTCAAACAACGTGCCCGGCACGCCGTCTCAGGTGCCAAGGGCCGCTCTCATCCTTGGCATGATCGATCCCCATGGCCGAACTTCACCGCATGCTCAGCCGCAAGCGCCCAAGCGAGATCAAGCCGGACACGAGCGCCCTGATGCTCTCGCGGCGCGGTGTTCTGGCTGCCGCCGCGGTCGCCGGTCTGACCGCGTGCACGTCCGGCACCGGTGGCGGACGCACGAACGACGAGATCTCGCTCTCCGCCCTCGAGCAGACGACGGTCATCCCGGACGGCACCCCCAGCGAGGTGTCGCTGGCGGTCAGTCAGGCGCTGGTGGCCTCCGCACCGGCGGTCGTCCTGGCAGCCGAGGCGGACGCGGCCGACGCCTGGGCGGCCGCCATCTCGCGCGGTGTGCCCTTGCTGCTCCTGCCGTCGACGGGCGGCGACACCCCGACCGCGGACGGCGCCACCCCGAGCCCGGACGCTCCGAGCCCGGACGCCTCGAGCGCGGGCACCGGCACCCCGAACGCGGGTGCGGGGGCGACGAGCACGGGAGCGGCCGACGGCGTCCGCGCGGAGATCGACCGGCTGAAGGCCCGGACCGTGCTGGCGGTGGGCAAGGCGGCCCAGGCGGCCGCCGAGGAGCTCGGCGTCACCGTCGCGGCCGACGCGAAAGATCTGCCGAAGCTCACCGCGAAACCGGCCAAGGGATCGGTCGTGCTGATCACGCAGGCGTTGCCGGCCGACGACGCCACCGGCCAGACCCCGGAGGCGTCCGCCGACGACCAGGGTGAGGACGAGAAGGGCGACGACAAGCCCGCGAATCCCCTGGAGACCTCGGTCGTGGCCGCGGCTGCCACCGCGCGGGCCCTCGGGTACCCGGTGATCACGACTCCGGGAGGCGATCCGCGCGATGGCTCCGCCGCCGTGGAGGCCATCGCGAAGGCGAAGCCGGAGCGCGCGCTCGCCGTCGGCAGCGCCTTCGGGGAGCCGAAGACGGTGGACGAGCGGATCGCCACCGCCGCGACCGGCGTCCAGCTTCCCGGCGGCGGCCAGAAGATCGCCGACAAGGTGTACGTCGCCCTCTACGGTCACCCCGGCACCGCGTCCTTGGGCGTTCTCGGGGAACAGGGCGTCGACAAGGCGGTGGAACGCTGCGAGGAGTTCGCCGCGCCGTACCGGGAGCTGACCCCGTTCCCCGTCGTACCGACCTTCGAGATCATCACCACGGTCGCCACCGGCGGCGCCGGGCCGGACAACGACTATTCCAACGAGGTCGCACCCGACTTCATCCTGCCGTGGGTCGACCGGGCCGGGCAGGAGGGCATCTACGCGATGCTCGATCTGCAGCCGGGGCTCGACGACCTGCTCGACCAGGCCAAGCGCTACGAGCAGCTTCTGCTCAAGCCGCACGTCGGCCTCGCGCTCGACCCGGAATGGAAGCTCCAGCCGGGGCAACGCCCGCTCCGCCAGATCGGCCAGGTGTCGTCGGAGGAGATCAACCGGGTCGGCGATTGGCTGGCCGAACTCGTCCGGAAGAACAAGCTGCCGCAGAAGGCATTCATCCTCCACCAGTTCCAGCTGCGGATGATCACCGACCGGGACAAGCTGACATTCCACGACGAGTTGCAGACGATCATTCACGTGGACGGACATGGCACGCCGGGTGCCAAGAACGACACCTACGGAACCCTCACCGCGGGTGCCCAGCCGCAGATCCTGTGGGGGTGGAAGAACTTCATCGACGAGGATTCGCCGATGTTCTCCCCGGCCCAGACCATGAAGGTCACCCCGACGCCGACCATGGTCTCGTACCAGTAAGGGATTCAACCTCGACCTGTTTCCTCCTGAAAGCTCCTACTGGACGAACTCCGGACGTGAGTCACCTCACACGGATTCGCCCAGGCGGGCCGTAGTGCGTGCGTCGTAGCGCTTACCGTGGAGTCAACGGGCTCAGCCCGCAGGCTGTGCTCGCCCGTCCACGGTGTTGCCGTCTGCAAAGGAGCTGACGAATTCCATGACTGCGGTGCAAGCTACGCACGTTGGCGCCGGAGAACATCCGAGCCCGCCCGAGAACTATTCGAAGCTGACCGAATGGGTGGACGCTATCGCCGCCCTGACCCGGCCCGAGACGGTCTATTGGGTGGACGGCAGTGCCGGGGAATGGGAACGCCTCACCGACGAACTGGTCGAGGCCGGCACTCTGGTGCGGCTCAACCCGGAGAAGAAGCCGAACTCCTTCTATGCCGCCTCCGATCCGAGCGACGTCGCGCGGGTGGAGGACCGCACCTTCATCTGCTCGGAGGACCCGCACGACGCCGGCCCCACCAACAACTGGATGGCGCCCGCCGAGATGAAGGCGACGATGACCGCCTTGTACGACGGCTGCATGGCCGGCCGGACGATGTACGTCATCCCCTTCGTCATGGGCCACCTCGACGCCGAGAAACCGATGTACGGCGTCGAGATCACCGATTCCGCCTACGTCACCGTCTCGATGCGGATCATGGCGCGAATCGGCTCGGAGGTGCTCGCCCAGATGGCCGCGACAGATGCCGACTTCGTCAAGGGTGTGCATTCGATCGGCGCCCCGCTGGCCCCCGGTCAGCCGGACGTGCCGTGGCCGTGCAGTTCCACGAAGTACATCTCCCACTTCCCCGAGACTCGCGAGATCTGGTCCTACGGTTCGGGTTACGGCGGCAACGCCCTGCTGGGCAAGAAGTGCTACGCGTTGCGGATCGCCTCCGCGATGGCTCGCGACGAGGGCTGGATGGCCGAGCACATGCTGATCCTCAAGCTCACCTCGCCGAGCGGCTCGGTGCACTACATCACCGGCGCCTTCCCGTCCGCCTGCGGCAAGACCAACCTGGCCATGCTGGAACCGACGATCCCCGGCTGGAAGGCCGAGATGATCGGCGACGACATCGCCTGGTTGCGCTTCGGCGAGGACGGCCGGCTCTACGCGGTCAACCCAGAGTTCGGGCTATTCGGAGTCGCGCCCGGCACCGGTCTGAAGACCAATGCCAATGCGATCCGGACGATCGACCGGGGCAATTCGCTGTTCACGAATGTCGCCCGCACCGACGACGGCGACGTCTGGTGGGAGGGGCTGACCTCCGAGCGGCCGGAGCATCTGATCGACTGGAAGGGCCGGGACTGGACGCCGGAGTCGGCCGAGCCGTCGTCCCACCCGAACAGCCGGTTCACCACGCCGGCCAAGCAATGCCCGGTGATCGCCGACGAGTACGACAATCCGAACGGTGTGCCGATCGACGCGATTCTGTTCGGCGGCCGTCGGGCGAGCACCATCCCGTTGGTGGTCGAGTCCCGCGACTGGCAGCACGGCACCTTCCTCGGCGCGACGCTCTCCTCCGAGACCACCGCCGCGGCGACCGGTGCGGTCGGCGTCGTCCGCCGTGACCCGATGGCGATGCTGCCCTTCATCGGCTACCACGCCGGTGACTACATGGGCCACTGGCTGGACATCGGCAAGCATGCGGACGCCTCCAGACTCCCCCGGATCTACCAGGTCAACTGGTTCCGCAAGGACGACGAGGGCCGGTTCACCTGGCCTGGCTTCGGGGAGAACTCCCGCGTGCTGAAGTGGATCGTCCAGCGACTGGAGGGGAGCGCCGAGGCCGTCGAGACTCCGATCGGGCACGTCCCGACGCCCGAATCGCTGGATCTGGACGGCCTGGACCTCACTCCCGAGGAAGTCCGGGCGGCCGTGCAGGTCGACGCCGTCGAGTGGCAGGACGAGGTGAAGCTGATCGAGGAGTGGTTCGACAAGATCGGCGACGTGCCGACCGGTCTGCGCGACGAGCTCGCGTCGTTGAAGACCCGCCTGAGCGAGGCCGGGTAGCGACCCGTCGTCCGGCTCCGCGTGGATCCACCGGTGAGACGGGACCGGTGCGACCGGCTCAGGCCCGGCTGACCACTGACGCGAGGAGCAACGCCTGCAGTTCGTCCGGAGAGGTGACGAGCTGGTCGGGGGCCGCCGCCCGGAGGGCGTGCGGCTCCCCGGCACCCCAGGTGACCGCGACGGAACCCATGCCGGCGGCCTTGGCGGCCTGGACGTCCACCGTGGCGTCGCCGACGTAGAGGCACTCGGCCGGCGCCGCGGCGAGGCTCGCGGCGGCGATCAGCAGCGGTGCTGCCTCGGGCTTGTGGGCCGTGGTCGACTCGAGGGTCGCCAGGACGTCGATCCGGCCGGTCAGACCGACCAGGCTCAGGGCCAGATCGGCGGCGGACCGACGCTGGGAGGTCACGATCCCGGTTCGCAGGCCGGCGGCGGAGAGCTCGCCGAGCAG